>JAGXAV010000382.1 GCA_018971455.1 Rhodospirillales bacterium | reverse complement strand
CGGTGTTCCGCGACGCTTGGCGGGCGGTGGATTATGCCGGGCTGCGGGCCGAGGCGAGCCGGTTCGGCACCGCGCTGCTGGGCAGCGGCATCCGCCGCGAGCAGCGCATCGTCCTCATCCTGCAGGACAGCGTCGATTTTCCAGTGGCGTTCTGGGGCGCGCTGCATGCCGGCATCGTGCCGATCCCGGTCAACACGCTGCTCACCGCCGCCCAGATCGCCTACATCATCGCCGACAGCCGGGTCGCCGCGGTGGTGGTGTCCGCCCCGCTGCTGCCGCCGCTGGCGGCGACCCTGGCCGGCACGCGGACGATCATCACCGCGCATGACGGGGCGGCGGACGATCTGCGGCCGCTGCTGGCCACCGGCGTGCCGGATGCGCCCCCGGCCGCGGCATCGGCCGACGAGGCGGCGTTCTGGCTGTACTCCTCGGGCTCGACCGGGTCGCCCAAGGGCACGCGCCACGTCCATGGCAGCCTGCGGGCGACCTATGAGTGCTATGCCGCGCAGATCCTCGGCATCACGGCGCAGGACGTCACGTTCTCGGCGTCCAAGATGTTCCACGCCTATGGGCTGGGCAACGCGATGACCTTCCCGATGGCGGTCGGCGCGCAGAGCGTGCTGATGGCGGAGCGGCCGACGCCGGAGGCGGTGCTGGCGACCATGCGCGCCGCCCAGCCGAGCCTGTTCTATGGCGCGCCGACGCTCTATGCGGCGCTGCTCGCCCATCCCGGGCTGGGCCGCGGCGCCGGCTCCGCCCGGCTGCGCCACTGCATCTCGGCCGGCGAGGCGCTGCCGGCGAGCGTGGGGGCGCGCTGGTCGCAGACCGTCGGCGTGGACATTCTGGACGGCATCGGCTCGACCGAGATGCTGCACATCTTCGCCTCCAACCGGCCCGGGGCGGTGCGCTACGGCACCACCGGAGAGGCGGTGCCGGGCTACGAGCTGCGCCTGGTCGATGAGCACGGCGCCGATGTCGCGGACGGCGCGAGCGGGGAGATGCTGGTGCGCGGGCCGAGTGCTGCCGACGGCTACTGGAACCAGCGCGCCAAGACGCGGCGCACCTTCATGGGCGAGTGGACGCGCACCGGCGACCTTTATGTGCGCGAGGCGGACGGGCGCTATCGCTACGAGGGCCGGGCCGACGACATGATGAAGGTGGGCGGCGTGTGGGTCTCGCCCTTCGAGGTGGAATCGGTGCTGATCGCCCACCCGGCGGTGCTGGAGGCGGCCGTGGTGGGCCATGCCGACAGCGACGGGCTGGTCAAGCCCAAGGCCTTTCTGACCTTGCAGGAAAATGCGCGGGACATCGACCGGGCGGCGCTGTTCGCCGAATTGAAGGAGATGGTGAAGGCGCGGGCGGGGGCGTGGAAATATCCGCGCTGGATCGAGGTGGTGGACGCGCTGCCCAAGACCGCCACCGGCAAGATCCAGCGCTTTCTGCTGCGCGCATGATGCGGCTGGGCGCCACCGGGCTGGAGACGGCACGCTGGGGCGAGGCGGGGACGCGCACGCTGGTGCTGCTGCATGAGGGGCTGGGCTGCGTGGCGCTGTGGCGGGATTTTCCGGCGGCGCTGGCAGCGGCGACCGGGTGCGGCGTGTTCGCCTGGTCGCGCGCGGGGTATGGCGGGTCCGACCGCGTGCCCCTGCCCCGCCCGCTCGACTACATGCACGCGGAGGCGGCGCTGATCCCGGCCGTGCTCGACGCGGCGGGAATCGGCGACTGCATCCTGATCGGCCATTCCGACGGCGCCTCGATCGCCGCCATTCATGCCGGCACGGCCTGCGACAGGCGGGTGCGCGGGCTGGTGCTGATGGCGCCGCATTATTTCGTCGAAGACATGTGCCTCGACGCGATCGCCGCGGCGCGGGTGGCGTATGGCGAAGGCGGGCTGCGGGCGCGGCTGGCGCGCTACCACGCCGATGTGGACGGGGCCTTTCGCGGCTGGAACGAGGCCTGGCTCGACCCCGGCTTCCGCGCCTTCGACATCACCGCCGCCATCGCGCGCATCGCGGTTCCGGTGCTGCAGATCCAGGGCGATGCCGACCCCTATGGCACGGCCGCGCAGCCCGAGGCCGGGGCGCGGCTGATCGGCGATGTGCGCACCCTGATGCTGCCGGCGCGGCATGCGCCGCATCTGGAGGCGCCGGCGGCGACGCTGGGCGCGATCGGCGATTTCGTGCGGGCGGGCGTCGAACATGCATTATAATGCAGTTTTTCCTTGCATTCGGCGGCGACCCGGCTAGAGTGGCGGCAAGCGGAGGAACAGGTCATGGCGCGCATCGACTTCCAGACGGATCCCACGCGCTACCGCCATTGGAAGCTGCGCTTCGAGGGGCCGGTGGCGCACCTGGTGATGGATGTCGATCCCGCCGGCGGGCTGTTCGAGGGCTATGAGCTGAAGCTCAACTCATACGATCTCGGCGTCGATATCGAGCTCAACGACGCGGTGCAGCGGCTGCGCTTCGAGCACCCGGAAGTGAGGTGCGTGGTGCTGCGCTCGGGCAAGGATGGCGTGTTCTGCGCCGGCGCAAATATCCGCATGCTCGGCAAGGCGAGCCATGCCCACAAGGTGAATTTCTGCAAATTCACCAACGAGACGCGCTGCTCCATCGAGGATGCCACGGAGCATTCCGGGCAGAGCTACCTCGCCGCGGTGAGCGGGGCGTGCGCCGGCGGCGGCTACGAGATCGCGGTGACGGCCGGGCACATCATGCTGATCGACGACCGGCGCAGCACGGTCGCGCTGCCGGAGACGCCGCTGCTCGCCGTGCTGCCCGGCACCGGAGGCCTGACGCGGCTGACCGACAAGCGCCGGGTGCGGCGCGACCTCGCCGATGTATTCTGCTCCATGGAGGAGGGCATCCGCGGCAAGCGCGCCATCGATTGGCGCCTGGTGGACGAAATCGTTCCGCCTTCGGCCTGGGAAGCGCGGGTGGCCGAGCGGGCCGCGGCACTGGCCGCCGGCTCCGACCGTCCGGCGGGGGCGACGGGCATTGCGCTGACGCCGCTGGCGCGCGCCTTCACCGAGACCGGCGTGACCTACGAGCATGTCCGCATCGAGATCGACCGCGCGGCGCGGCGCGCGGGCATCA
>JAGXAV010000381.1 GCA_018971455.1 Rhodospirillales bacterium | reverse complement strand
TCAGCCCGGCATAGAGCACGCCGCGGAACGGCGTGCCGCGGCGGGCCATCTCGGCCAGCGTCGGGCGGATGATGCGCGCCATGGCGTCCGCCTCCAGCGCCGGCGTGAGGGCGGGCACCGGGCTGTAGGCGCCCATGCCGCCGGTATTCGGCCCGCGATCGCCATCGCCCACCCGCTTGTGGTCCTGGGCGGCGGCCAGCGCGATGGCGTGGGCGCCGTCGCACAACGCGAACAGGCTGACCTCCTCGCCCACCAGGCATTCCTCGATCACCACGCGGGCACCCGATTCGCCGAGCCGCCCGCTCTGCATGAAATCGGCGATCGCGGCCTCCGCCTCGGCGAGGCTCGCGGCCACCACCACGCCCTTGCCGGCGGCCAGCCCGTCCGCCTTCACCACCACCGGGGCGCCGTGCCGGCGCACATGGGCGAGTGCGGCCCCCGCGTCGTCGAAAGCGGCCCAGGCGGCGGTGGGAATGGCGGCGGCGGCACAGATTTCCTTGGTGAAGGCCTTGCTGCCCTCCAGCCGGGCCGCCGCCGCATCGGGGCCGAAGCAGGTGATGCCGGCAGCCCGCATCACATCCACCAGCCCGGCGACCAGTTGCGGATCGGCCGCCGGGATCACCAGATCGACCGCCTGCGCCTGGGCGAAGGCGACAAGTGCTGGGAAATCCGTCGCCGCGATGGGCACGCATTCGGCGCTGTCGGCGATGCCGGCATTGCCCGGCGCGCACCACAGCCTGGTCAGCAGCGGCGAGGCGGCGAGCGCCCAGCACAGCGCATGCTCTCGTCCGCCCGAGCCCACCACCAGCACCCGCATCCCCGCCTCCGCCGCTTCAAACGCGGTGGCGTCTAGCATAGGGTGCGCCGATGGACGAACCGCCCGCCTCCCCCGCCATCTCCAACATTCCCGAATTCTCCGTCTCGGAAATCTCCGGCGCCGTGAAACGCACGCTGGAGGGTGCCTTCGGCCGCATCCGGGTGCGCGGCGAAATCACCGAGCTGAAGCGCTACCCCTCGGGCCACATCTATTTCTCGCTCAAGGACGAGGGCGGCAAGATCGCCGGCGTGGTGTGGAAGAGCGCCGTGCGCCATCTCGGGCTCGACCCCGAGAACGGCGTGGAAGTGATCGCCCAGGGCCGTATCTCGGCCTATGGCGACCGCTCGACCTATCAGCTCATCGTCGAGCGCATGGAGTATGCCGGGGCCGGCGCGCTGCTGGCCCGCATCGAGGCGCTGCGGCTGCGCCTGGCCGGGGAAGGCTTGTTCGACGCCGCGCGCAAGCAGCCCTTGCCGATGCTGCCGCGGGTCATCGGCGTCGTCACCTCCGCCCAGGGCGCCGTGCTGCAGGATATCCGCACCACGCTGGCCCGCCGCTTCCCGCGCCCGATCTTGCTCTGGCCGGTGCCGGTGCAGGGCGAGGGCGCGGCCGCGCGCATCGCCGAGGCTATCGCCGGCTTCGACGCGCTGCCCGAGGGCGGGCCGATTCCGCGTCCGGACGTGCTGATCGTCGCGCGCGGCGGTGGCAGCCTCGAAGACCTCATGGCCTTCAACGACGAGGCGGTGCTGCGCGCCGTCGCGGCCTGCCGCATTCCGCTGATCTCGGCGGTCGGCCACGAGACGGACACCACGCTGATCGACCATGTCTCCGACCGCCGGGCGCCCACGCCGACGGCGGCGGCCGAGCTCGCCGTGCCCTCGCGCGTCGACCTGGTGGCCGATCTGCGCCAGAAGGGCGCGCGGCTGGCCGGCGCGCTGGGGCGGCTCGCGCAGGAATGCCGGCTGCGCCTGCAACGCGCCGAGCGCGGCCTGCCCGACCTTCCCAACCTGCTCGGCGCCGCCCGCCAGCGGCTCGACGACCGTGCCGGGCGGCTCGCCACCGCCCTGCCCAATCTGGTGAAGGGATGGCGCCAGGCGCTCGATGCCGCCGGCCGCCAATTGCCGATCGCCCTGCGCCACGCCGCCGCCATGCGCGCCGCCGGAGCGGCGGCGATCCTGCCCCGCCTGTCCGACCTGCCGCTGCGCGCGCGGCTGCGCGAGGCCCATGCGCGGCTCGACGGGCTCGCCGCCCGGCTCGAGTCGGTCTCCTATGAGCGCGTGCTGGCGCGCGGCTACGTGCTGGTGGCCGATGGCGCCGGCACGCCGGTCACCTCGGCGGCGGCCGTCCGGCCGGGGGCGGAGCTGGTGCTGCGCTTCGCCGACGGCACGGTGCGCGCCACCGCCTCCGGGCGCGGCGAACCGCGCCAGCGCAGCCGCGGATTATAGCGAGCGCACACCCCGCCCCGCCGCCCGGCGCAGCCGCGGCTTGGGCAGCGGCGTGGTGGCGTCGAGCAGCCCGTGCAGCCGGGCAATGGTCTCCGGCGTCAGCTTGCGGATGCTCTGGGCCAGGCGGTTGGCCAGCGCCGTCTGCTCGGGCGTCAGCCCGGCCGTGTCCAGCACCACCCGCGGATGGGACAGCCGGGCCAGGGCGGCCAGCTCCTCCGCCTCGTCCCAGATCAGCCCCAGCACGTCGCAGACCTGGTGCACGAGCCCGGCCCGCGGCGCCCCGCGCTTGCCGTGTTCCAACGCCGAGAGATAGGCCGCCGAGACCTCGAGCGCCGCCGCCAGCTCCTTCAGCGTCATGCCGCGGGCAGCCCGCAGCGCCCGCATCCGCGCGCCGAAGGGCGTCATGCCGGCCGCCACGGCGCATTGCCGCCGGCATGGATCGCCCTCGACTCTAGCGAATCGGGCATCAGCGCACCCGCCGGATCAGCAGGCGCACGGCCCCGGGATTGGCGGCGTGCGGATGGCTCGCCGCCAGCACCAGCGGGCGCAGGGCGGGCAGGTTGAGCCAGTGCGGCAATTCGCGGCGCAGCACCCCGCCCTCGGCCGGGCCGCGCCCGGTGATCACCTCGACGCAGCGCACCCCGTCGGCGTGGGCGGCGCGCAGGAAGCTCTCCAGCGCGTGGAAGGCGCGCTGCGCGGTGCGGCCATGCAGGTCGAGCGTCCGCTCGGGCGCCAGGCGGCCGGTGCGCAGGCGGTTCCAGCTGCCGCGATCGAGCCCGCCCGGCGCCGCGCCGACCCGCAGGGCCACGGCCCCCATGGCCGCCGCAGACCGCG
>JAGXAV010000380.1 GCA_018971455.1 Rhodospirillales bacterium | reverse complement strand
CGGCGGCTCCTATGGCCCGGCCATGGTGAAATCCATCCGCGCGGTGATCGACGCGGTGAACGGCGCCGGCGGCGTGCTCGGCCGCAAGATCGAGCTGGTCAGCGAGGATGACGAGACCAACCCCGATGCCGGCGTGCGCGCCGCGCGCAAGCTGATCGACGTGAACAAGGTTCCCGCCATCCTCGGCACCTGGGCCAGCTCCGTCACCACCGCCGTCGCACCGCTGTGCTGGCAGAGCAGGACGATGCTGTTCACCGTCTCCGGCGCCGACAGCATCACGCAGATGCCGCACCAGGGCTACATCATCCGCACCCAGCCCAACACACATCTGCAGATGGCGCGCTTCGCCGAGTTCATGGCAAGCCAAGGCGCCAAGCGGGTCTATTTCCTCGCCGCCCAGACCCCCTTCACCATCGATTCCTACAACCGCGCCGGCGAGGTGCTGAAGGCCCATGGCGCGGCGACGATCGGCCAGTCCGTCTATGACGCCTCGAAGACCAGCTTCCGCAGCGAGGTCGATGCGGCGATCAAGGCCAAGCCCGACGCCATCATGCTGAACGGCTACACGCCGGACAGCATCGTGCTGCTGCGCGAATTGTTCCAGGCCGGCTACACCGGCCGCAAATACGCCCTCGCCTATGCCGCCAACGCCAAGCTGCTCGCCAGCCTTCCCGCCGCCGTCACCGACGGGCTGGTGGCGATGGCGCCCAGCCCGGATATCGGCAGCGACGCCTACAAGGCGGTGCAGGCCATCGTCGGGCCCGACCCCGATCCGTATTCCTGCCAGACCTACGACCATGCCTCGCTCGCCATCCTCGCCATGGCGCAGGCCAAGGCGGCGACCGGGCTCGCCATCCACGACGCCGTGCGCAAGGTCGGCGATCCCGCGGGCACCAAGGTCACCAGCGCGGTGAGCGGATTGAAGCTGCTCGCCGCCGGGCATGCGGTGAATTACGAGGGCGCGTCCGGCCCCTGCAAATTCACCCCGACCGGTGACATCGTGAACTGCAAGTTCCGCTTCGATGCCGCCGAAAAGGGCAAATACAAGCTGCTGTCGATTTCTTGATCGGCGATCTGGCGCAGCTGCTCGTCAACGGGCTGCTCGCGGGCAGCCTGCTGGCGGTGCCGGCGATCGGCTTCACGACGCTGTATGCGGTGCTGCGCTTTGCCAATTTCGCCGTCGCCAGCATCGCCACCATCGGCGGCTATGCAGGTTTTGCCGCCAATGTCTGGCTCGGCTGGCCGGCGCCGGCCGCCCTGCTCGCCGCCTTCGCGGTGGCGGGCATCGTCGGCGTCGCCTGCGACGAAATCGTGCTGCGCCGCCTGCGCCCGGCCGGCCCGCTGACGGCGGCGATCGCCTCCGTCGCGCTGACCATCGTGCTGGAGAATGCGATCCGCTTCGTCTTCGGCAACGACCAGCGCGGCTACGACCTGCCGGTGCTGCGCGACTGGCGCTTCGGCCCCATCCATGCCGGGCCGCAGGCGATCGAGGATGCCGCGGCGGCCTGCGTCGCCATGGCGCTGCTCTTCGCCTTTCTCGGCTTCACCCGCACCGGCAAGATGATGCGCGCGGTGGCCGACAACCCGATGCTCGCGGCGCTGAAAGGCATCGACGCCGTGCGCGTGGCGCGGCTGGCGAGCTTCGTCGGCATGGGGCTCGCGGGCTTCGGCGGCATGCTGGTCGGGCTCGACACGGCGCTCGATCCCCTCACCGGCTTTCGCGTCATGCTCAGCGTGTTCGCCGCCGCCGTGGTGGGGGGGCTGGGCAGCATCCCGGGCGCCGTCGCCGGCGCCTTCGTCGTCGGTGTCGGCGAGGAATTGTCCGTCATCGTGCTCGATCCGGCCTATCGCACCGCGGTCGGCTTCGTTGCCATCCTGGTGGTGCTGTCCTTCCGCCCGCGCGGACTGTTCGGCGAGCGGGCCTACTGATGGCGAGCTACCTGCTCGCCATGGCGGTATTCGCCGGCCTCTACGGCCTGATGGCGCTCGGGCTCAACGTCATCTTCGGCCTCGCCGGCATGATCAATCTCGGCCTCGCCGGCTTCTTCGCCATCGGCGCCTACGCCTCGGCCCTGCTGACCGTGAAGCTGCATCTTCCGGTCGCCGCCGGCGCCGTCGCGGCGCTCGCGATTTCGGCCGCCGCGGGGGCCGCGGTCGCGTTGCTGACGGCGCGGCTGAAAGGCGATTATCTCGCCATCGTCACGCTCGGCTTTGCCGAGGTGATCCGCCTCGTCGCCGCCAACGAAATCTGGCTGACCGGCGGGACGGACGGGATTTCAGCCATCCCCGCACCCGGCCGCAGCAGCCTCACGCCGTTGCAGTTCAACCTCGCCTCCGCCCTCCTCGTCTGGCTGGTCGTGGGGATCATTGCCTGGCTCCTCACCCGCCTCGCCGCCTCGCCGTTCGGGCGCGTGCTGCGCGCCATCCGCGAGGACGAGATGGTCGCCGCCGTCGCCGGCAAGCGCGTGCTGGCCTTCAAGGTCCAGGCCTTCGCCGTGGGCGCCGGCGTGCTCGGCCTCGCCGGCAGTCTCTACGCCCATTACAACGCCTATATCGCGCCGGACGGGTTTGCGCCCCTGATCACCATCTACGTCGTCCTGGCACTTACCGCCGGCGGCACCGGGCGGATGGCGGGCGCCGTGCTCGGCGCCGTGCTGGTGATCGCGCTGACCGAGGGCACGCGCTTCCTCGGCGACGCCGTGCCCGGCCTCTCGCCGGTGCAGGTCGCCGCCCTGCGCGAGGGCGTAATCGGGATCGCGCTGATTGCCGTGCTGATGCTTCGCCCGCAAGGTGTGCTGCCCGAGCGCACCACCATCCACCCTCTGGAGCCGCCATGACCCGCCCCGACCCCGCCGCCGGAATCGCCGCCGTGCTCGCCGCCCACCGCGAGACCGATCAGCCCGCCGCCACCTTCCGCGCCATCGATGCCGCGCTGGCCGCCACTATCGGCCATAAGCTGTTCACCATTCTGATCCACCACCCCGGGCTGCGGCAGAGCGAGCGCTTCTATTCCAACATGCCGAAGGAATACCCCATCGGCGGGCGCAAGCCGGTGACCGACAGCGCCTGGATGCAGCGCGTCATCGGCGCGGGCGAGCC
>JAGXAV010000379.1 GCA_018971455.1 Rhodospirillales bacterium | reverse complement strand
TGTCGAAGACCGGGTTGCGCAGCTGGTGCAGGGCGGCGTCGAGGGCTGCGGCCAGATCGCGCTTCTCGGCCTCGCCCAGGGCGCGGCCGACCTCCTCGGTGACGCCGGGGGCCACCAGGCGCAGCCGCGGCACGCGGGAAGGCGCCTCCTCCAGGCGCACGGACAGCCAGCCGACCGGCAGCACGCGCTCCTGCCGCCGGCCCTTGGTGTCGGTGCGGCAGATGCGCAGGCCGTCGGCGGAGAGAATCACCAGCTCGCTCTCGCGCACCGCGCGCGCGTTGAGCTCGAGCAGGAAGGCGGCGAGCAGCAATTCCACCCCGGTGAACCCGCCCACCGGCCAGGCGCCGAGATGGACGAAGATCGCCGCGTTGATGCCGCAGATCAGGCAGATCGCCGCCACCAGGCCGCGCCGGCCGCGCCGCGACAGGCTGCGGTGCGGGACGATGACAGCCTCGAAGACCGGGGCGGCTTGCTCCATCGCCGCATTACATAGCAGCGCCGGGCGGCTTGCCAGCCCCGGCGCGCGCGGCAACATTGGCGCCATGCCGACCAGATCCACCGCCGCCCCGAGGAAGCCCGCCAAGCCGGCCAGCCCGCCATCGCGCAAAACCCCGCGCATGACGCAGGCAGCCGCCGGGCGTTTCCTCGCCGCCCTCGCCCGCGCCAACCCCGAGCCGAAAACCGAGCTGCACTACACCACCCCGTTCACCCTGCTGGTGGCGGTCGTGCTCTCCGCCCAGGCCACCGACGCGTCGGTCAACAAGGTGACCCCGGGCCTTTTCGCCGCGGCCCCCGATCCGGCGGCGATGGCGGCCCTCGGTGAGGCCGGAGTGGCCGCGCATATCCGCACCATCGGCCTGTGGTCGGCCAAGGCGCGCAACGTCGCCGCCCTCGCGCGCCTGCTGGTCGAGCGCCATGGCGGCCAGGTGCCCGGCGATCGCGCCAGCCTCGAGGCGCTGCCCGGCGTCGGGCGCAAGACCGCCAACGTGGTGCTCAACGTCGCCTTCGGCCAGCCGACCATGGCGGTGGACACGCACGTCTTCCGCCTCGCCAACCGCACCGGGCTGGCGCCGGGGGCCAATGTGCGCGCCGTCGAGGAGGCGCTGCTCAAGCGCATTCCCGCGGCCCTGATCGGCCACGCCCACCACTGGCTGATCCTGCACGGGCGGCATGTCTGCAAGGCGCGGCGGCCGGAATGCTGGCGCTGCGTGGCCGCCGAGTTCTGCGCCTACCCCGCCAAGACCCCGGCGCCGCGATGAGCGAGGCCGCCGCGAAGCCGGCCCGCGACCTGCGGCTGGACTTCTTCCGTGGCCTGTCGCTGTTCTTCATCTTCGTCGACCACATCCCCAACAACATCGCGAGCTACGTCACGCTGCGCTCCTTCGCGCTGTCGGACGCGGCGGACGTGTTCATCTTCATCTCCGGCTACACCGCCGCCCTCGTCTATGGCCGCGCCATCGGGCGCGACGGCGTGCTGCTGACGAGCGCGCGCATCTACCGCCGGGCCTGGCAGCTCTATGTCGCGCATCTGTGCGTGTTCCTGCTCTACAGCGCCGAGGTCGCCTACACCGTCGATCACTTCAACAACCCGATGTTCGCCGACGAGCTGGGCGCCGGCGATTTCCTGATCCACCCCGAAATGACGCTGATCCGCGTGTTGACGCTGCAATTCCAGCCCGCCCTGCTCGACATCCTGCCGCTCTACATCGCGCTGCTGGTCGCCTTCCCGCTGTTCCTGCTGGCGATGCGCCGGCATGCGCTGCTGGCGCTGGTGCCCTCGCTGCTGCTGTGGGGTGCCGTGCATCTCTGGGGCATCAACCTGCCGGGCTATCCGGAGGGACGGAACTGGTTCTTCAATCCCTTCGCCTGGCAGCTTCTCTTCGTGCTCGGCGCGCTGTTCGGCTACCACGCGGGCCAGGGCCGGGCGCTGGTGCCGACCCCGCGCTGGAGCATCTGGCTGGCCGGCACGATCGCCATCGCGGCCATGCTGATCGAGCTGTCCTGGACCTGGCACGACGTCTTCGCATGGATCCCCACCATCCTGCATCGCGCCCTGTGGCCCGTGGAGAAGAGCACGCTGCCGCTGCTGCGCGTGGTCAACATGCTCGCGCTGGCGTTGCTCGCGGCCACGCTGGTGCCGCGCGAGGCGCGGTTCATGCACGGGCGCATCGGCTGGCTGATCGTGCTGTGCGGCCGGCGCTCGCTGGAGATCTTCTGCCTGACCATCGTGCTCTCCATGCTCGGCACCATCGTGCTCAGCGTGGTCGGCAACGCGGTGCCGGCGCAGCTGGCCGTCGATCTCGCCGGCACGGCGGCGATGCTCGGGTTGGGCCTGCTGATGGCATGGTTCGACGGCGGCGGCCACCTGCCCTCGCGGCATGGGATGGAAAAGGGGGCGGGGTGATGACGCGGCGATATCTTCTGCTTGCGCTGCTGCTGGCGACGCTGCCGGGCCTGGCGGCCCCGGCGCGCGCCGAGCCGGCCGCCTGCGCGGTGCCCGACGACCTGGCGCTGTCCGGCCTCGCGCTGCCGGCCGCGCGCGCGGCGGTCCGGCGCGATCACCACCTGACCATCCTCGCCGCCGGCTCCGCCCCCACCGCCGGCGCCGCGGCCCACGGCGTCGCCTTCACCTACCCGGCCCGCCTGCAAACGCGGCTCGAGGCGCTGCTGCCCGGCATCACCGTCAGCGTCATCAATGCCGGCGCCGCCGGCGCCACCACCCACCACATGCTGCGCCGCCTCGGCGCGGATATCGGCGAGGCGAAGGCGAACCTGCTGCTCTGGGAGACCGGCGGGCTGGAAGCGGCGCGCGGCAGCGATGTCGATGCCTTCGCTGCCGCCCTGCGCGACGGCATCGACCGCGCCCGCGCCGCCGGCGCCGACGTCATCCTGCTCGACCTGCAATACGCCCCCAGCATCGTCCGCGTGGTCGACGCCGCGCCCTACCGCCGGGCGCTGGAAGGCGAGGCGGTGTCCGCCGATGTGCCGATGCTGCGCCGCTACGAGCTGATGCAGGCCTGGAGCGAGGCGGGGGCGCTGGATTTCGACGTCACCACCGGCCAGGCGCGCGTCGCCGTGGCGCGCCGCCTCTATGACTGCCTC
>JAGXAV010000378.1 GCA_018971455.1 Rhodospirillales bacterium | reverse complement strand
TCGCCCGCCCCCGCCCCCGCCCCATCGCCGTCGCGCGCTGCCGCGACCGCTCCAATGGCCCAACCGGCGGCCCAACCGCCGCCCGCGGCCGCGGCGGGCGGCGATCTGTGCGCGCCCCTCGCCGGGGTTCTGCATCTGCAATCCGCGCCCGGCGCCCCTCCCTTCGTGCGCGAAGGCGATGCGGTCGAGGCCGGCGCGGTGCTCTGCGTCATCGAGGCGATGAAGGTCTTCAACACCGTCCGCGCCGAGCAGGCCGGCACGATCGCCGCCATCCTCGTCGCCTCCGGCAGCGAGGTCGAGGCCGGCCAGCTGCTGATGCAGATCGCGTGACAAGGCCCGCCTTCGACACCGTGCTGATCGCCAATCGTGGCGAGATCGCGCTGCGCGTCCAGCGCGCCTGCCGCGGCCTCGGGCTGCGCACGGTCGCCGTCTATGCCGAGCCCGACCGCGACGCCCCGCATGTCCGCCTCGCCGATGCGGCGCTGTGCATCGGCCCGGCGGCGGCGCGCGACAGCTATCTCAACCAGGCCGCCATTCTCTTCGCCGCCGAAATCTCCGGCGCCCAGGCGATCCATCCGGGCTACGGCTTCCTCGCCGAGAACGCGGATTTCGTCGAGCGGGTCGAGGCGGCGGGGCTGACCTTCATCGGCCCCACCGCGGCGGCGATCCGCCTGATGGGCGACAAGATCGCGGCCAAGCGGGCGATGCGCGCATCCGGCGTGCCATGCGTGCCCGGGCCCGATGCCGGGCTGCCTGACGCCGCCCCGGCGCTACATGTGCTGGCGGAGGCGATCGGCTATCCGGTCATCGTCAAGGCGGCCGGCGGCGGCGGCGGGCGCGGCATGCGCCTGGTGCGCGCGGCGGCGGAGCTCGAGGACGCGGTGGCCGTGACGCGCGAGGAGGCGCGCCGCGCCTTCGGCAATGGCGAGATCTATCTGGAGAAATTCCTCGAACATCCCCGCCATGTCGAAATCCAGGTGCTCGCCGATCACCATGGCACCGCGCTCTGGCTCGGCAGCCGCGACTGCTCGCTGCAACGCCGCCACCAGAAGGTGATCGAGGAGGCGCCGGCCCCCGGCATCGCGGCGGACCGGCTGGCCGAAATCGGCGCCAGCTGCGTCGCCGCCTGCCGGCGCATCGGCTATCGCGGCCTCGGCACGTTCGAGTTCCTCTACACGGACGGCGCGTTCTTCTTCATCGAAATGAACACGCGCGTGCAGGTCGAGCATACGGTGACGGAGATGGTGACCGGCCTCGACCTCGTGCAGCTTCAGCTGCGCGTGGCCAATGGCGAGGCGCTGACGCTGCGCCAGGAGGAGATTGCCTGCCACGGCCACGCCGTCGAGTGCCGCGTCAATGCCGAGCACCCTGAAACCTTCGCGCCATCGCCGGGGCGCATCACGGCGTGGCACGCGCCGGGCGGCCCGGGCGTGCGCCTGGACAGCCATATGGGGGCGGGTGCCACGATCCCGGCGCATTACGATTCCCTGATCGCCAAGCTCATCGTCCACGACACCACCCGCCCGGCCGCCCTGGCGCGGATGCGCGCGGCGCTCGACGAAATGCAGGTCGGCGGCATCGCCACCAACCTCGCCCTGCATCGCCGCCTGCTGCGCGAGCCGGGCGTGATCGCCGGCGGGTTCGACATCCACCACCTCGAACGCTGGCTCGCCGCGTCATGACGGCGCCCACGATCAGCCTGCTCGGCACCACCGCCCTGCTCTTCGAGGCACCGGGCGAGACCGCGCTGCCGACGCAGCGCCGCATCTGGGCGCTGGCGCTGGAAGCGGAGAGCTGGCCGGAAGTGGGCGAGGCGGTGCCTGGCATGAACAACCTGATGCTCACCTTCCGCCGCGCGCCTGAGCGGATCGACGCGCTGCAGATCCGCCTGCTTGCCGCCTGGGCCACCGCCGAGCCGCTGCCGCTGGACGGCCGGCTCGTCCTGCTGCCCGTCACCTATGGCGGCGAGGCCGGGCCCCACATGGCCGACGTGATTGCCCATACCGGGCTTGGCATCGACGACATCGTGGCCCTGCACACGGCACCCGATTACCCGGTCTTCGCCCTCGGCAGCCACCCCGGCTACTGCTACCTGGGGGGCATGGATGCGCGGCTCGCCACGCCGCGCCGGCGCGTTCCCGTGCTCAGCATTCCCGGCGGCGCGGTCTCGATCGGCGGGTCGCAGACCGGCGTCTCCGCCTCCGCCGGCCCGAGCGGCTGGAACACCATCGGCAGCACGGCGATGTGCTTCTTCGACCCCGCCCAGGCCCCCCCCGCCCTGCTGCGCCCCGGCGACACGCTGCGCTTCCGCGCCGAGAGGGTGATCCGGTGATCGAGATCCTCTCCGAGAGCGGGCTCGCCACGGTGCAGGACACCGGACGCGGCGGCGCGCTCAAATGGGGCGTCGGCGTGTCGGGCGCGATGGACCCGATGGCGCTCGCCGCCGGCAACACGCTGCTCGGCAACGCGGCCGATGACGCCGCCATCGAGATCCAGATCTTTCCCTTCATCGTCCGCTTCTCGGCGCCCTGCGCCTTCGCCGTCACCGGCGCCGATTGCGCCGCGCGGCTCGATGACCGCCCGCTCCTTCCCTGGTGGGCGGGCGAGGCCGCGGCCGGGCAGACCCTGCGGCTCGACCCGCCGCGCGGCACGGCATGGCGCGCCAGCCGGGCGTATCTGTGCGTGGCCGGCGGCATCGACGTGCCCTCCGTGCTGGGCTCGCGCAGCACCCAGCTGCGCGGCGCCTTCGGCGGCCACGACGGCCGCGCGCTGCGCCAGGGCGACCGGCTGCGTGCCGGCGCGCCGGGGGCCGGCCGGCGGCTGACCGGCTTCGGCGCGGTACCGCCGGCCCTGGCCATGCCCCTCGAACGCGACGGCCTGCCGGCCATCCGCGTGCTGCCATCGGCCGAATATGCCTGCTACACCGCCGCCTCTCGCGCCGCCTTCTGGGCCGAGCCCTGGCGCATCACGCCGCAGAGCGACCGCTACGGCTATCGCCTCGCCGGGCCCACGCTCACCCCCGTCTCCGCCATCGAGTTGCGCTCGCACGGCATTGTCCCCGGCGTCATCCAGGTGCCGCATGGCGGGCAGCCGATCGTGCAG
>JAGXAV010000377.1 GCA_018971455.1 Rhodospirillales bacterium | reverse complement strand
CAACGGGATCAGAACGTGATGCCGGGTTCCGCAGTTATCGTGCTTCCGTCCCGCGATGCCCGGTAAAGCGACGTCGATTTAGGAGATACAATTTCCATCTTTCATTATTTGATCGGGCAATACTGCGAGGCCTGCCGGGTAATTGTGTAAAAGGGATGGTATGCTGGTGGCACAGATTCGCTGGAGTAAAGAGATCGCGACCGAAGTCGTCAAAGGCGTGCCTTACCGCATGTATGCCGAGCGTCCTCGCCGAGTGGAAGATTTACTCACTTATACCCAGCGCTGGAGCGCGCGGCCTCACATCATTCAGGACGATCGCGTCTTTACCTTCGACGAATTAGGGGCTTCGGTCGCGGCAAAGGCTGCCGCGCTGCAAGACCACGGCGCGCGGCATGGCGCGCGTGTACTCATGCTCGGTCGGAACGGCATCGAGTGGGTTGTCAACTTCTGGGCGTGCCTCGCTGCCGGTGCTGTACCGGTCCTCGCCAACACGTGGTGGAGCGCCACAGAAGTAGCGACGGCCCTACGGGCGATGGACCCTGCCCTTGTCCTAGCGGACGCGCACGCTACTCCGAAGCTGCCGCACGGGACGCGATGCGCTGATTGGACGGTCAGTGTTCCGAGCGAAATCGGCGTCGTGGCTCCATCGCCTTGTGGTGAGGAGGAAGAGACCTGCCTCGTCATCTTTACGTCGGGAACCTCGAGTGACCCGAAGGCAGTCATCCTTTCGCACCGCGCCATCATTGCTCGCCTCCAAATGACCCTTCACGTCACACGAAAGATGCCGCACCAAATTGACGAGGCGGTGCACGACGTTACGCTGCTGACGGGACCGTTATTTCATGTCGGCACAATGCAGGCGCTGCTGCGCGCCATGGTCGTCGGTGACACGCTCGTGCTGTCAAGTGGCCGCTTCGACCCGGGCGAGGTGCTCCACCTGATCGAGCGTCACAAGGTCAACCGGTGGAACGCGGTGCCAACCATGGTGTCGCGCGTGCTAGATCATCCCGATTTGCCGCATCGGGACCTTGGGAGCCTCAAATCCATCAGCATCGGCGGCGCGCCGGTGCATGCGGAACTCATCCAGCGTATTCGCATTGGGCTGCCTGGTGTTAACCCGCGGATCCCGACCGGTTACGGGTTGACGGAGAATGGGGGCCAGGCCACGGCCGCCGCAGGGACCGAGGATATCAAGCTGCTTGGGTCATCAGGCCGACCACTGCCTTGCGTCGAACTAGGGTTCCTTGACCATCCTGGCTTACCCGACGCCGAGATTCTCTTGCGCTCGCCAACGCAGATGAGCGGCTATTGCGGCCTCGATGAGACGCCAATCGACAGCGAGGGCTGGCTGCACACTGGTGACCTCGGCCGCGTGGACGAAAGCGGCAATCTCTGGATCACCGGTCGCTGCAAGGACATGATCATTCGTGGCGGCGAAAACATTGCCCCCGTGGCCGTCGAGCGCGCGCTGGAGACCATTCCCGGGGTAAGCGAGGCGGTCGTATTTGGCGTGCCTCATGCCGATCTCGGCGAAGAGGTCATGGCGGTTGTTGTAATTGAGGACGACCTAACCATTCCCCAAGTGATCGCCCAATTGCGCGGCAAGGTCGCTTCGTTCGCTGTGCCGACGAGGTGGAGGCTGCAGCGCGAGAATCTGCCGACGAACCACACCGGAAAGGTCGATAAGCCGACAATCAGCGCGCGGGCCCGCGCCGAGCTGGCCTTGGGCGATGCCGCTAGGGCGACCTGACGATGGACATGCCCTCATTCCAATTCCTAGCGGCGCCGCTGCGCCTGCACTACGGCGCCGATTGCTTACTCCAACTGGGTCGTGAACTCGATCGCGTCAAAAGCCAACGCGCCGCAATTGTCTGCGGCGCATCCCTGGTTCACGAGGCAACGCTCGTCGCCCGGGTCAGCGCGGCGATGGGCGGACGCTTTGCGGGCGTTGTAGCGCGGGCGCGGGCGCATAGCCCGGTCTCACAGGTGGAAATGGCGGCAGCGGACCTGGTCGCTCTTAACGCCGATGCGGTGGTCGCGGTCGGCGGCGGCTCGGCCATCGTCACTGCCCGGGCCGCAAGTATCATTGCCGCCGAAGCCAGCAACGTGCACAGCCTGTGCACCGTGCCAGACGGCAATGGCGGCCTTACGAGCCCGAAGCTCCTTGCGCCGAAAATGCCGCAATTCGTCGTTCCGACCACCCCGACAACGGCCATGGTCAAGGCTGGCAGCGCCGTGTTCGATTCGGTTTCGGGCAAGCGCCTGGCATTGTTCGACCCCAAGACCCGGGCGCAGGCAATTTTCCTAGACCCACATCTGCTGCAATCCGCGCCGCAGGCTTTGGTGGCAAGTGCCGCGATCAACACCTTCGCGACCGCAGTGGAGGGGTTGATGTCTCGAACGGGGCATCCGCTTTCCGATGCGACGCTGATGCATTCCGTACGGCTCCTCGCTCGCCTCCTGCCCGCCGTGGCACTGCGCGATAGCGCTGCTTTGCGTGGTGAACTAGCGCTGGCTGCGATCCTGTGCGGCCAAGGTACCGATCACACTGGCGCCGGGATCACGACGGTGCTTGGCCATGCGATCGGCGCGCGGCACGGTCTGGAGAACGGCGTAGCGAACGCAATGATTCTGCCGCATGCGATACGCTTCAACGCGGCGCACGCCGCCGAGGGGCTGGCAAAGATCGCGGCTGCTCTGGGTCTGCCGTCAGCCGAGGCCCGATCAGAGTTGGCGGCCATTGTGGCAGAGATCGAGGTAATTTTCGACGCCCTGCGCATTGCTCGCGGAATTCGCCATACCGGCATCGTGGCCGAGGCGTTGCCGACGATCGCTGAGAGTGCCATCGACGACTGGTTCCTGCGCGGCAATCCGCGACCAATCCGCAACAGCGGCGAACTGCTTGAAGTCCTTAAGCTCGCATGGTGACGACATGATCAATCGCACGGAAATCTATATCGACGGCCATTGGATTCGCTCGGCTGGGCAAGAAGCGCTGTTCGTGACGAATCCGGTGACCGAGGAGACAATCGCCAGTGTCCCGCGAGGCTCGGCCGCGGATGTCGACGGGGCCGCCGAAGCAGCCGCGCGGGCATTTCCTGCGT
>JAGXAV010000376.1 GCA_018971455.1 Rhodospirillales bacterium | reverse complement strand
GTCGAGCGCCGCGATGCCGACGCAGACGACCCGCGCCGGCGCGGCCGGGGCAGGGCCCGGCTGCGGCGTCACGCGGCGATCTCCACGGCGAGCCCGGCCGCCTGCGCGATGTCGGCCAGCGCGGGGGGCAGGGGCGCGTCGGTGACCAGGGCCGCGACGTCGCGCAGGTGGAACATCTTGCAGCGCGCGGTGCGGGCGAATTTGCTGTGGTCGGCGAGCACGACGGTGCGGGCGGCATTGGCGAACATGGCGCGCGCCACGGAGACCTCGTCATCGTGGTAGTCGAGCAGCCAGCCATCGGCGCTGATGGCGCCGACGCTCATCAGCAGGATATCGGCCCGGTAGCGCGCAGCACCTTCCACGGCGGCGGGCCCGGTGAGGCCGCCGTTGCGGGGCTGCACCATCCCGCCGGTGAGATGGACCGTGACGCCCGGCTCCGTGCCGAGCAGGGCGGCGGCGGCCGTGCTGTTGGTGACCGCATGCAGGCCGCGATGGCCGCAAAGTGCCGCTGCCGCCGCCTCGATGGTGGTGCCGAGGGTCAGGAAGACGGTGGCATTGTCGGCCACCATGCGGGCCGCGCGGCGCGCCATCGCCGCCTTGGCCGCGGCGTTCTCGACGTGGCGCAGCGCGTAGTCGGTATTGGCGGCGCTGGTCGCCACGCTGGCGCCGCCATGGTGGCGCAGCGCCAGCCCGCGCGCGGACAGATCACGCAGATCGCTGCGCAGCGTCTGCGGCGAAACCCGAAAGCGCGCCGCCAGATCCTCGATCGCCACATAGCCCTGGGCCTGCAGCAGCTGCAGAATCCGCTGCTGGCGCGCGGCCGTGCCGGCGAGGGGGGCGTCGTCTTCGGCGTGGGGCGCGGGTCTTCGCACGCGGTGCCTCTCGCTTGATATGCGATAACGAAAATAACTTGCGATTGCGAAAGCGCAAGCCTAACCTCGCGCAAGCCTGATCCTGCGCGGCCCGCAGCCTCCTTGCGGGGGAGCCGGGCGGGGCGGGCACAAAAGCCGGGAACGGCGCGAGCCAAGGGGGAGAGACGACCATGCGCACACGAAGCATCCGCTGGCTGATGGTGATGCTCGCAGCCCTGTCCGGCACCGCCGCGCGGGCGCAGGGCTTCGACTGGCAGGCCCATAAGGGCGAGACGATCAACTTCCTGACCGAGAACCACCCGTGGTCGAACCAGGTGGTCAAGGACATCCCGGCCTTCGAGAAGCTGACCGGCATCACCGTGCGGGTGGACACGTTCCAGGAACAGCAGATGCGCCAGCGCCTGGTGACGATGCTGCAATCCAAAAGCCCCGGCGTTGACGTGTTCATGTCGCTGAAATCGATCGAGGGGCGGCTCTATGCGCGCGCCGGCTGGTATGCGGACCTCACGCCGCTGAAGGCGGCCCCCGGCGCCACCGACCCCGCCTATGATTTTGCCGATCTCAGCCATGCCCTGGTGGCCGGCGAGACCTTCGCCAACCGGCTTGACGGCATTCCCCTCAACATCGAGGGGCCGATCGTCTTCTACCGCAAGGATGTGTTCGCCAAATGCGGCATCGCGCCGCCCACCAGCCTGGACGCGCTGGCCGCCGCCGCGGCGAAGATCAAGACCTGCGAACCGGCGATGATTCCCTGGACGACGCGCGGGCTGAAGCCGGCGCTGCCGTACACCTTCAGCAACGTGCTGCATAATTTCGGCACCGATTATTTCGATGCGGCCGGCAAGCCGAATTTGTGCAGCCCGGCCGGCGAGAAGGCGATCGGCTGGTATGCCGACATGCTGCGCCGCTTCGGACCGCCCGGCGCCGTCAATGACAGCTTCCTGCAGATCAGCCAGCTCTACGGCCAGGGCCGCGCCGCCATGGCCTTCGAGTCGAGCAACGAGTTCGGCGACATCATGAAGTTCCCCGCCCGCCAGAAGGACACCGGCGTGATGCTCCTGCCGCCCGGCCCCGGCGGCTCGAAGCCGACGGTGATCGGCTGGGGGCTTTCCATCTCCGCCTTCTCCCGCCACCAGGCCGCGGCCTGGCTGTTCCTGCAATGGGCGACCAGCAAGGAGATGCAGGCGAAGCTGGCGCTGGGCGGCATCGCCCCGCCGCGGGCCTCCGTCGCCGACGGCGCGGCCTATCAGGCGTGGCTGCGCGAATTGCCGGTGCGGCAGGACTGGGCGCATCTTCTCAACGTGATCGGCAGCACCGGCACGAGCGAGGTCGGCCCGCCGCTGGTGCGCCAGCCGCAGGCGCGCGAGTTCATCGGCGACGCGGTGGACAAGGTCCTGCTCGGACAGGCCAGCGCGCATGATGCGGCCTGCGCGGCGGATAAGGGGCTCGCCGGCATGATCGCGGCCCGGTAGCACGGGCCGAGGGGCGGGGGCGAAGGGCGATGGGCGTGACGCTCGCGCCGACCACGGGGGGAGTGCCGCGCGCTCCCTCCGCGCGGCACAGGCGCGGGCGCCGTGCCTTTCGCTGGCTGCTGACGCCGGCGCTGCTTTTCGTCGCCGCCATGGTCGGCTTTCCGCTGCTCTACGCGATCTGGCTCGGCTTTCAGTCCTTCCGCTTCGGCACGCCGCCGCATTTCGCCGGGCTCGCCAATTATGCGCACGTGCTCCACAGCGCCGGCTTCTGGAACGGGCTGCGCGTCACGCTCGAGCTCTACGTGGTGGCGCTGGCGCTCCAGCTCGGGCTCGGCCTTTATCTGGCGCTGCTGCTGAACCGGGTGCGCCGGCTGCGCGGCCTGGTGCGCACGCTGCTTGTCTCGCCCTTCGTCATGCCGCCGGTGGTGGTCGGCATGATGTGGCTGGTCATTCTCGACCCGACGCTCGGCGTGGCCAACTGGCTGCTGCAGGCACTCGGCCTGCCGCCGGCGCTGTGGCTCGCCTCGCCCGACTGGGTGCTGGCGGTGGTGGCGGTCATCGACACCTGGCAATGGGCGCCGTTCGTCGCGCTGATCGTGCTGGCCGGGTTGCAGACGCTGCCGGCCGACGTGTTCGAGGCCGCGGCGATCGACGGCGCGCGCGGTGTCGCGCGGTTCTGGCACGTCACCCTGCCGCTGCTGCGGCCGAGCCTGATCACCGCGGCGACGCTGCGCAGCGTCGATCTGCTACGCTATTTCGA
>JAGXAV010000375.1 GCA_018971455.1 Rhodospirillales bacterium | reverse complement strand
CCGGCTGTGCGGCCGCCTATTGGATCAGCCTGGTGCGGCCGGACATGGCCGGGCTACTGCCGATTCTGGCGCCGGCCGCCCCCCGGCCGCGCTGAGGCGGTTCAGTTCCGCCAGCGGGGCGAGCCGGGGGCGCGGCGGCTTGTGCCGGTGCTGATCGCCGCCCCGGCGAAGACCAGGCCGAAGCCGAGCGGCAGGAACCAGGCGGGGCGCAGCAGCACCGGCACGAAGGCCGCGTTCCAGATCCAGACGGAAAGATGCTGGCGCACGCCGTCGCGCAAGCCGAGCAGCAACGCATGGTTATGCTCGGCGAGAAGCTGGCCGAGCGGCAGGAGCGGCGGCTCCAGTGCCGCGAGCGCCACCGCGCCGACCAGGGAAGCGGCGGCCAGCACGGCCAGAACGCGTTCGATCGCAGGCAGGCGACTCTTCAAGCGATCCCCTTCTCAGGCGCCCGCCGGTTCAGGCGAACAGCCGCTCCTTCTTCAACCCGTCATACATCGAAGCGACGAATTCGCCATAGCCATTCCATATCTGCGTCGGCACCACCTCGCTGGTGCCGATCAGGCGCTCCTGCGCCTGGCTCCAGCGCGGGTGCGGCACGGCGGGGTTCACATTGGCCCAGAAGCCGTATTCGCTGGGGGCCAGATTCTCCCAGAAGGAGCGCGGCCGCTTGTCGGTGAAGCCGATCTTCACCAGCGCCTTGGCGTGCTTGAAGCCGTATTTCCAAGGCAGTGTGAGGCGCAACGGGGCGCCGTTCTGCGGCGGCAGCGTCTTGCCGTACATGCCGACCGAGATGAAGGCGAGGTCGTTGGCCGCCTCCGCCATGGTGACACCCTCGAGATACGGCCAGGTGTAGAAGGGGCTGTCCATGCCGGGCATCTGCTTGGGATCGGCCAGCGAGGTGAAGGTGACGTATCTGGCCGAGCCCAGCGGCTCGGCGAGCTTGACCAGGGCAGCCAGCGGGAAGCCGATCCACGGCACCGTCATCGCCCAGGCCTCGACGCAGCGATGGCGCGTCACCCGCTCCTCCAGCGGCATCTGCTTCATCAGGTCGTCGAAGGCGATCTTGCGCGGCCTGGCCACCATGCCGGTGAACTCGATGCTCCAGGGATCGACCGGCAGGGCCTGCGCCAGGGCGTAGAGGTTCTTGGAGTCGCTGAACTCGTAGTAGTTGTTGTAGGTGGTCGCGTTCATCTCCGGCGTGATGGCGCGCCCGGCGACGTAGCGGTCGTCATGCTTCGCGGTGAGGGGCTTGAGCGGCTGCAACTTGGCCGGCGCGCCGAACAGGTTCCAGGCGGCCTCGGCCGGGCGCGTCGCCAGCCCGGCGGCGATGGCGCCGAACCCGGCGGCGCCGAGCAGCCCCCGTCTCGCCAGGCCGTGCCTGGCCAAGGCGGCGGATTCCGGCGTTGCCTCGCTCTCGGGGATTTCCCAGCCACGGCGCCTGTGAACATGCATGGACGTGCTCCTTGCCAAAGCCTCGAATGCTCTACGTGGGCATGACCCGGGCAGATGCCAGCTTGCCCGCTTGTCACGCCCGCCCGCAACCACCAGAATTGTCCGCCGCCGGGAATGCCGACCGCAGCCCATGAGAGAAACCAACCGCCGGCCCCGGCGTTACGCGCCCAATCAGGAGAAATCGCGCCATGCATCTCGCCCGCTTCCCCCGTGTGAAGCTGTGTCACGCGCCGACGCCGCTGGAGTTCATGCCGAACCTCACGAAGCTTCTCGGCGGGCCGCAGCTGTGGATCAAGCGCGACGACTGCACCGGGGTCGCGACCGGCGGCAACAAGAACCGCAAGCTCGAATTCCTCATGGGCGAGGCGCTGGCCCAGGGGGCCGACCATGTGGTGACGCAGGGGGCGGTGCAGTCCAACCATGTCCGCCAGACCGCCGCGGTGGCCGCCAAGCTCGGGCTGAAATGCACGGTGGTGCTGGAGCACCGCATCCAGACCAATGACCCCGATTATCTGGAAAGCGGGAATGTGCTGCTCGACAAGCTGCTCGGCATCGACATCGAGTATCGCGACGGCGGCACCGACATGCAGGCGGCGATCGAGGCGGTTGGCGAGCGGCTGAAATCGAAGGGCACCAGGCCCTATGTCATCCCCGGCGGCGGCTCCAACGCCACCGGCGCGCTGGGATATGCGCATGTCGCCCTGGAGCTGCTCGCCCAGGCCAACGAGATGGGGCTGCGCATCGACCGGCTGGTGCATGCCACCGGCAGCGCCGGCACCCAGGCCGGGCTGGTGGCGGGGCTGGAGGCGCTCAATTCCGGCATCCGCGTGCTCGGGATCGGCGTGCGCCTGCCGCGCGAGCGCCAGGAGGAGAATGTCCACAAGCTGGCCGAGGCTACCGCGGCGAAGCTCGGGCTGAAGGGCGGCATCCGGCGCGACGCGGTCGAGGCCAATTGCGACTATGTCGGCGCGGGCTACGGCATTCCCACCGAGGGCATGGCCGAGGCGGTGCGCATGGTGGCGCGCAGCGAGGGGATTTTTCTCGACCCGGTCTATTCCGGCAAGGGCATGGCGGGGCTGATCGACCTGGTCCGCAAGGGCGCCTTCGGCAAGGAGGAGAACGTCGTGTTCCTGCACACGGGCGGCCAGGTCGGGCTGTTCGGCTATCGCGACTTCTTCACCGGGGCGGCCGCCTGACCGCGACCGGAAGCGCGGGGCGCGGGCGGGCCGCCATGGGGCGGGTGGCAGGCCTGTTCCTGTTCCTCGCCCTGGCCCTGCCCGCGCGCGCCGCGGCGCCGATCTGCACGGTGGTGACCGCGGCGCCGGCGCCGGACATGGTCGAGCACGTCACCTGCGACCAGTCGGCGATCAGCCGTTATTTCCTGCTCTCCCCCGCCCTCGCCTCGCTGAGTTCGGCCGAGCGGGCGGCGGTGGTGAGCGACCCGTTGCGCTATGCGCTGGCCTTCATGGCCGCCGATGCTCGCGACCGGTTGCAGGCGGGATTCGCCGATGACAGGACGCAATCAGTCGATCTCACCGAAACGCTGGTCGGCCGCGGTCCGAAGGGCGCGCCGGTGGCGCATGTTCTGTTCCGGCTGCGCCCGGCCCGCGCCGATGCCGCCGCCATCGACTGGAAGAATCTGGCGCCGCTCGATC
>JAGXAV010000374.1 GCA_018971455.1 Rhodospirillales bacterium | reverse complement strand
ATCGACAGCCTGCCGGCGCCATCCACCGACCTGCCGGACATTCTCGTCAAGGTCCGCGAAGGGCTTGAAGGCGTCGAGCGCAGCTTCATCGCCGTGCTGGAGCGCAACGGTATCAGGAAGCAGGACCCGGTCGGCCAGCCGTTCGATCCCAACCTGCACCAGGCCATGCAGGAGCAGGAAAGCGACGCGCACAAGCCGGGCACGGTCATTCAGGCCTGGACCGCGTCATGGACGCTGCACGGGCGCTTGTTGAAGCCCGCCATGGTCGTGGTCGCAAAGGCGCCGCCCGCCGAGATCACCGGCACCGTAGCCTGACTCCGCCCGCCTTACAAAAAAGCCACAACCAACCCTTGCCCACGAACCCACTCACCCATACATCCCGTTCATTCATCACCAGGGACGCGCGCGGTGCTTCGGGCCGCCAGCGCCCGCTGAAAGGAGCTTTTCAATGAGTAAAGTCATCGGCATCGACCTCGGCACCACGAATTCCTGCGTCGCGATCATGGAGGGCAAGGATGTCCGCGTGATCGAGAACGCCGAGGGCGCGCGCACCACGCCCAGCATCATCGCCATCAGCGACAGCGGGGAGCGTCTCGTCGGCCAGTCCGCCAAGCGCCAGGCGGTCACCAACCCGACCAACACCCTTTATGCCGTCAAGCGCCTGATCGGCCGCCGCTACGACGATCCGCTGGTCGCCAAGGACAAGGACATGGTGCCCTACGCCATCGTCCGCGCCGAGAACGGCGATGCCTGGGTCGAGGCCCGCGGCGAGCGCTACTCGCCGAGCCAGATCAGCGCCTTCGTGCTCGGCAAGATGAAGGAAACCGCCGAGGCCTATCTCGGCGAGAAGGTCACGCAGGCGGTCATCACCGTGCCGGCCTACTTCAACGACAGCCAGCGCCAGGCCACCAAGGATGCCGGCAAGATCGCCGGGCTCGAGGTGCTGCGCATCATCAACGAGCCGACGGCCGCCGCCCTCGCCTACGGCATGGACAAGAAGAAGAGCGGCACGGTCGCGGTCTACGACCTCGGCGGCGGCACCTTCGACATCTCGGTGCTCGAAATCGGCGACGGCGTGTTCGAGGTGAAATCCACCAACGGCGACACCTTCCTCGGCGGCGAGGATTTCGACCTGCGCGTCATCGACTACCTGGCCGACGAGTTCAAGCGCGACCAGGGCATCGACCTGCGCCGCGACAAGCTCGCCCTCCAGCGCCTCAAGGAAGCGGCCGAGAAGGCCAAGATCGAGCTCTCCTCCTCCAAGGAGACCGAGATCAACCTGCCCTTCATCACCGCCGACGCGACCGGCCCGAAGCATCTCGTCATCAAGCTCTCGCGCGCCAAGCTCGAAAGCCTGGTCGATGACCTGATCAACCGCACCATGGAGCCGTGCCGCGCCGCGCTGAAGGATGCCGGCGTCCGCGCCACCGAGATCGACGAGGTCATCCTGGTCGGCGGCATGACGCGCATGCCCAAGGTGATCGAGGCGGTGAAGCAGTTCTTCGGCCGCGACCCGGCGCGCAACGTCAACCCCGACGAGGTGGTGGCGATCGGCGCGGCCGTGCAGGGCGCGGTGCTCAAGGGCGACGTCAAGGACGTGCTGCTGCTCGACGTGACGCCCCTCTCGCTCGGCATCGAGACGCTGGGCGGCGTGTTCACCCGGCTGATCGAACGCAACACCACCATCCCGACGAAGAAGAGCCAGATCTTCTCCACCGCCGATGACAACCAGACCGCGGTGACGATCAAGGTCTTCCAGGGCGAGCGCGAGATGGCGGCGGACAACAAGCTGCTCGGCAATTTCGACCTGCAGGGCATCCCGCCGGCGCCGCGCGGCGTGCCGCAGGTCGAGGTCACCTTCGACATCGACGCCAACGGCATCGTCTCGGTGCAGGCCCGCGACAAGGCCACCGGCAAGGAGCAGCAGATCCGCATCCAGGCCAGCGGCGGGCTGTCGGAGGCCGACATCCAGGCGATGGTGCGCGAGGCCGAGGCCAACGCCGAGTCCGACAAGCGCAAGCGCGAGACGGTCGAGGCGCGCAACCAGACCGAGGCGCTCGTCCACCAGGTCGAGAAGAACCTCAAGGAGCACGGCGACAAGCTCGCCGCCGCCGACAAGGGCGAGGCGGAGGCGGCGATGGCCGCGGCCCGCAGCGCGCTCGAAGGCAGCGACGTGGACGCCATCAAGCAGGCCGGCGAGCGGCTGAGCCAGGCGGCGATGAAGGTCGGCGAGACGCTCTACAAGGCCCAGCAGGCCGAGGCGGCGGGTGCCGCGGGCGGCGAGGCCCATGGCGGCGGCGCCAAGGCCAAGGACGACAACGTGGTCGATGCCGAGTTCGAGGAGATCGACGACAAGAAGAAGTCCGCCTGATATCAGGGCGGCATGACGAAATGGCCGCATCCGCGTGGACGCCACGCCGGGTGCGGCCTTTTCCGGTACAGCGGGACAGGGCGCGCCGCGGGCGCCGGCGGGCGAGAGGGTTGTGATGGCGAAAGCGGATTTCTATGCCACGTTGGGCGTGGCCAAGGACGCCAGCGCCGATGATCTCAAGAAGGCGTATCGCAAGCTGGCGATGCAGTTCCACCCCGACCGCAACCCCGGCGACCACAAGGCCGAGGCGCGGTTCAAGGATGTCAGCGAGGCCTACGACATCCTCAAGGACGACCAGAAGCGCGCCGCCTATGACCGTTTCGGCCACGCCGCCTTCGAGAATGGCGGCGGCGGCGCGCATCCCGGCGCGGGCTTCGCCGGCGCCGGCCTCGGCGACATCTTCGACCAGATGTTCGGCGATTTCATGGGCGGCGGGCGCGGCCGCGGCGGCCCGCGCACGGGTGCCGACATCCGCGCCGGCGTGGAAATCGACCTGCCGGACGCCTTCACCGGCACCAAGGTGCAGCTGCGCGTGCCCACCCGCGTCTCCTGCGAGGCCTGCGCCGGCAGCGGCTCGGAGAACAAGGACCAGGCGTCCGAGACCTGCCAGACCTGCGGCGGCGCCGGCAAGGTGCGCCAGCAGAACGGCTTCTTTCTGGTCGAGCGCGCCTGCCCGAAATGCGGCGGCACTGGCCAGATCATCCGCAATCCCTGCCGCATCTGCCGCGGCGCCGGCACGGTGCAGCG
>JAGXAV010000373.1 GCA_018971455.1 Rhodospirillales bacterium | reverse complement strand
GGGACTATCGCCAGTAATCGAAAAATCGCCGTAAGTCGTTGATTCATAGGAATTTTTGTTTCGGCGGCTATCGGTGGCTATCGCCGACCAGCGAAACTGGTTGACGGTAAAACTGGCGGTAAGAACCGGGGACTGGATTAAGACCCTCCCGTTTACTATTGAGACCAAATCGGTCTTTGACGGTAAAAGTCTCCTCTGGAAAGCTTATTTCATGCGGCTTTCCGGGTATCAGCAGGTCTCCTGACCCTTGACGGTAAAAGCCG
Organism: Rhodospirillales bacterium; assembly: GCA_018971455.1. Classification (GTDB taxonomy): domain Bacteria; phylum Pseudomonadota; class Alphaproteobacteria; order Acetobacterales; family Acetobacteraceae; genus REEB85. The sequence goes on along the minus strand of JAGXAV010000373.1, from coordinate 2,858 downwards.
TCACCAACAGGAGGAAAAACCTCGATGCTTACCGACACAGCACTGCGCAACTTGAAGCCTAAGTCCTTGACTTATAAGGCTTCTGACCGGGATGGGATGTACGTGACGGTATCGACCGCCGGTACCGTCACCTTCCGCTACGATTACCGTCTCAATGGGCGCCGCGAGACCCTGACCATCGGCCGTTATGGCGCTGGTGGCATCTCGCTGGCGCTGGCCCGAGAAAAGCTGCTCGATGCCAAGAAGACCCTCGCCCAGGGCCGCTCCCCGGCGCTGGAGAAGCAGCGTGAGAAGCGTCGGCTGACCGCGGCCAAGAACTTCGGCGACATGGCCGTCAAGTGGCTGGCGGACGCCAAGATGGCCGACAGCACGCGGGCGATGCGCAAGCATGTCGTCGATCGCGACATCCTGCCGGCCTTTCAGAACCGGCTGCTCAACGAAATCACCGCCGATGATCTGCGCGCCCTCTGCAACAAGGTGAAGGCGCGCGGTGCGCCTGCCACGGCAGTGCATGTCCGCGACATCGTGAAGCAGGTCTATGCCTTCGCCATCCTGCACGGGGAGAGGGTGGACAACCCGGCCGAGGGTGTGGGCGCGGCCTCGATCGCAACGTTTGTGCCGAAGGATCGCGCCCTGTCGCCGCTGGAAATCCGGCTGGTGGCGCGGCAGATGGAGTCGGTGGCCACCTATCCGACCATCCGGCTGGCGCTGCGCATGATCCTGCTGACGCTGGTGCGCAAGAGCGAGCTGATCGAGGCGACCTGGGACGAGGTGGATTTTGAGAAGGCAACCTGGACGATCCCGAAGCAGCGGATGAAGGGGCGCAATCCGCACGTGGTCTATCTGTCGACCCAGGCGCTCGACATCTTCGTGGCCCTGCATGCCTGTGCGGCGGGTTCCAAGTTCGTCCTGCCTTCGCGCTACGACGCCAACCGTTGCATGTCGAAGGCGACCTTGAATCGCGTGACGCAGCTCGTCGCCGAGCGGGCCAAGGCCGCTGGCCTCCCGCTGGAGCCTTTCACCGTCCACGACCTGCGCCGTACCGGTTCCACGCTGCTGAACGAGGTGGGGTTCAACCGCGACTGGATCGAGAAGTGCCTGGCGCACGAGGAAGGGCGTTCCTCGCGCTCGGTCTACAACAAGGCTGAGTACGCCGAGCAGCGACGCCACATGCTGCAGGAGTGGGCCAGCATGGTCGATGCCTGGATCGATGGGCAGACTTACATGCCGAAGCTGATGCCCGAGAACGTGGTGGTGCCGGTGCTGAGCGCGACCACGTGAGAGGGGGATGGCATGAAGATCCTCCTGGTACATGCTGCCGATGGGCGGCGGGCGGTTTGCCGTTGTCGTAAAAAGATCACTGTCGGTGATCGAATTTCTCATTTGTCGAACCAAAGAGTCTTGGCAGGAGGTCGAGAAATCTGTATTTTGAGCACTATGGGTGAGCAAAATGCAGGAAAACTGAACCGCCTACTGGCCGAGCTGGGCGACACGAGCCTGGTTTCCAGCCGCTGGCTGCGGGCGCACGGCTACTCGAACAGCCTCGTCGCACGCTATGTCGGCAGCGGCTGGCTCGTGTCGCCGGCCCGCGGCGCATACATGCGCCAAGGCGGGCGTCTGCAATGGGAGGGGGTGGTGCGCAGCCTGCAGGCCTGGGAGGAAATGCCGCTGCATCTCGGGGGGCGCTTCGCACTGACGCTGCAGGGGCACGAGCACTACCTACGTCTGGGCGATGCCGGGACGATCACCCTCTATGGGCCGGAGCGGCCGCCAGGCTGGGTGGGCATGCTGCCGTTGAAGGAGCGCTTCGCGTTCCTGGGCAAGGGGCCGTTCGATCTGCCTGCCGTGCCATTCGCAGCCGAGGTGTCTGAGTCCGTACTGGCCGGGCAGGGATTGGTTTGGCATCGAGCCGGCTCGGGTGCCGAGGCGCTGGTGTGCTCGACGCCCGAGCGCGCCATGCTGGAACTGTGCGATGGCGTGTCGGACGCGGCGCGGGTCTATGAGGCTGATGCGCTGATGCAGGCCATGACCACGCTGCGGCCGCAGCGCGTCGGTCTGCTGCTGCGCCACTGCCGCAGCATCAAGGCCAAGCGGCTGTTCCTGGCCCTGGCCGAGCGCCATCGGCATGCGTGGCTGTCTCACGTGCCGCTAGAGGGAGTCGACCTGGGCCGGGGCAAGCGCGCGCTGGTGCCCGGCGGGCGCCTGCATCCGACCTACCAGATCACCTTGCCGCGAGACCTTGATGAGCACCTGGCTTGAGTCCTGGGATGGGCGCTATACCGACCGGGTGCGGCTGCTGGTCGAGATCCTGCCGGTGCTCGCGAAGGAGCCGCGCTTCGCGCTCAAGGGCGGCACGGCCATCAATCTGTTTGAGCATGACCTGCCGCGTCTGTCGGTGGACATCGATCTGGCTTGGCTGCCGGTGCATGGCTACGCCGAGGATGCGAGGCTGATCGCCGAAGCGCTGGGGCGATTGGCTGATGTACTGCGCGCCCCGCCTCTGCAATTGCAGGTGCAGGCCTCGGCGGGCGAGGGCGGGGCAGTCACCCGCTTGGTGGCCAGCCGAGGTCGTGCGCGTGTGCAGATCGAGACGACGCCGGTCATGCGCGGCGCGGTGCATCCGGTGCGTAGCATGGTCGTGCGTCCGAGGGTGGAGGAGGCGTTCGGCTTCGCCGAGGTGCAGGTACTGGATTTCGCCGACCTGTATGCCGGCAAGCTCGCGGCGGCGCTGTCACGGCAGCATCCGCGCGACCTCTTCGATGTGGGCTTGCTGCTGGAGGACGAGCGGGCGGATGAGATGCTCTGGCGCACCTTTCTCGTGTACCTGACGTGCAGCCCCAAGCCGGCCTGGGAGATGC
>JAGXAV010000372.1 GCA_018971455.1 Rhodospirillales bacterium | reverse complement strand
CAGGGCTGAAATGGCGGATGGGGTGGGATTCGAACCCACGAACCCTTGCAGGTTGGCGGTTTTCAAGACCGCTGCCATCGACCGCTCGGCCACCCATCCAGGCGGCGCAGGCTATCCGTCCGGCCGTGGTGCGGCAAGGCGCGGGTGGCGGGTTATTCCCCCGCCAGCCGCGCCGCCATCATCGGGGCCGCCTGGCGCATCAGCGTGGAAACATCCGCCGTGGCATCGATCGCCAGCACCGCATCAGCAAGCCGGCCGGCCCGCTCGGCGCCCAGCACCGCGTCCGCCAGCCCGGCGAATTTCGTCCGCAGCTCCGCCTCGGTCAGGAAGTTCTCGGGCTCGCCCTTGGGCACCGTCACCTTGCGCACGAAGCTCTGCCCGCGCGCGCGCAGCGTCACCTTGCCCGACATGTAGGTGGGGTAATCCGCCTGCACCTCCTCGTCATGCGCGCACACGATCTTCGGCAGCAGGGTGCGGATGGTGGGGTCGTTGAGCAGCCGGTAGCTGTCCCACCCCATCGCCCCGGTGGCCAGCGCGCAGGACAGCACGAACGGCCCGCTGAACTGCCCGTCCACCACGTTCTGCGGATTGGCCTTCTTCTCCGCCGGCAGGCCGACCAGCAGCATGCCGGAATGGGGCAGCCCGTAGGTGACGCTCTCGATCTCCTCGGGGCGCAGGCCAAGCTCGCCGCGCAGGGCGAGGCAGGCATCGATGCCGGCATGGCCGTACCGGCAGCTCGGATAGGGCTTCACCGCGGTGTGCATCAACTCGAAAACCTGCCCGAGATCCTGCGCCGCGCGCGCCGGCGACGGGTTCGGCGCATAGGCGCGCAGGAAGCCGTGCTGCCCCTCCAGCGCCTCCGACGCGCCCTTGAACCCCTCGCGCGCCAGCGTCGCCGCCGACAGGCCGGCCATCGCCGCCCAGCCCACCTGGAAGCGCTTCGTCCAGGCGCCGTTGGCGAGGAACTGAAGGCTCCCGGCCGATTGGCTGAGCGCGATCCCGAGGGCCGAAGCGACATCCTGCGCCCCCAGCCCGAACACCCGCGCCGCGGCCGCGGCCGCGCCGAACGCGCCGCAGGTCGCCGTCGGGTGGAAGCCGCGGTTGTAATGCTCGCCGGCGGGCAGGGCGAGCGCGACGCGGCAGGTCATCTCATAGCCGGCGATGATGCCGGCCAGCACGTCCGCACCCGAGGCGCCGCTCATCTCGCCGGCGGCGAGGGCCGCCGGGATCACCGGCGCCCCGGGATGGAGGGAGCCAGCGGCGTGGGTGTCATCGAAATCCAGCGAATGGGCGAGCGCGCCGTTGAGGAAGGCGGCGCCGGCCGGGGTATAGCGGGCGGCATCGCCGAACACGCCGGAATTGCCGGCCGCCATGCCCAGGGCGCGGGCGGCGGCGAGCAGGGCAGGGGTGCTCTCCGCGTCATGGCGGGCGCGCACGATGTTGCCGACCAGGTCGAGCACCAGGAAACGCGCCCGGCTGACCACCTCGGGCGGCAGCGCGTCGAGCCGGATGGCGGCGGTGAATTCCGACAGCGTCTTGGTGATGGACATTTTTTTCTCCCTCGCGCCCCATCGTGGCGCAATCCTCGCCGGCTGCCAACGTGTCTCCTCGCCACCCCGACTCACCAAAAGTGATGGCGGGCGGATTGCCGGGGACTCGCCGGGCGTGGCAGACAGGGGCCATGCTCAATCGCCGCACCATCCTGGCCGCCATGCCCCTGGCGCAATTGCTCGCCGCCACCCCGGCCGCGGCCGAGACGTTCGAAGGCTTCGTCGCCGGCGTGAAGGCCGAGGCGCGCCGCCACGGCATCCGCCAGACCACGCTCGACCGTGCCTTCGCCGGCGTGCGCGTCAACCGCAAGGTGATCGAGCTCGACCGTCACCAGCCGGAATTCACCCTCACCTGGGAGCAGTATCGCAGCCGCATCGTCTCCGCCGCGCGCATCGCCCGCGGCCGGGCGCTGTATGCCCGCCATCGCACGCTGCTCGGCGAGATCACCCAGCGCTACGGCGTGCCGCCCGGCCCGATCATGGGCATCTGGGGGCTCGAATCCAATTTCGGCGAGTCGAGCGGCGGCTACAACGTGATCGAGGCGCTCGCCACCCTCTCGTGGGACGGGCGGCGCGCCGCCTTCTTCCGCTCGGAGCTGATGGACGCGCTGCGCATCCTCGACCATGGGGACATCCCGCCCAGCCGGATGGTGGGCAGCTATGCCGGCGCCATGGGCCAGCCGCAATTCATGCCGGATTCCTTCCTCAAATTCGCCGTCGATTTCGCCGGCACCGGGCGGCGCGACATCTGGGGCAACACGGCAGACGTCTTCGCCTCGGTCGCCAACTACCTGGCGAAATCCGGCTGGAGCGACCGCCTGCCCTGGGGCGCCCCGGCGCGTCTGCCGCAGGGATTCGACCCCAGCCTGGCCGGGCGCACGAAGGGGCGCACGATTGCCGACTGGGCCCGCCTCGGCGTGGTGCCCGAAGGGGCCTCCCTGCCGCCGGCGAGCCGCGCCGCGGTGATCCTGCCCGGCGGCGCGCAGGGCGAGGCCTTCCTCGCCTGCGACCCCAATGTCCTCGCCATCCGCCGCTACAACCCGTCCGATTTCTACTGCATTTCGGTCGGCCTGATCGGGGACGGGATCACCGCGTGAAATACGGCTGGCTGCTGGCGCTGCTCGCCCTCGTCGGATGCGTGCGCGGCGGGCCGCCCGCCACCCTGCATTACGTGGTCGGCCGGCCATACCAGGCCGGGGGCGTGTGGTTTTACCCGCACGAGGATTTCGCGCGCGACGAGACCGGGCTCGCCACCGTCTATGCCGGCGGGCACGCCGCCGCCACGGCCGATGGTGAGCGCTTCGACCAGTCGGCCCTGGCCGCCGGGCACCCCACCTTGCAACTGCCCGCCCTGGCGCGGCTGACCAACCTCGAGAACGGCCGCCAGATCCTGGTGCGCATCAACGACCGCGACCCCGCCGATCCGGCGCGCATGATGGTGATCACCCGGCGCGCCGCCCTGCTGCTCGCGGTGGCGGACCCGCGCGCGGTGCGCATGCGCCTGCAGGTGCTGCCCGATGAAAGCCGGCAGATGGCCGCCAGCCTGCATGCCGATGGCCCGGCGCTGAAGGT
>JAGXAV010000371.1 GCA_018971455.1 Rhodospirillales bacterium | reverse complement strand
TCTCGGCGTTCGAGGTGCTGTGGCCGGAATTCTACCACCTCGCCATCACCGCCCATGGCTGCCGCGCCCCGCTGCCCGACGGCGCGCCCGTCTACGTGCTGATGGACAGCCTCGGCGCCGACCAGGCGCAGGACACCGAGCAGTTCAACCTGCTGGTCGAAACCGCCCTCGAGGACGGGGTGGTGAGCGACGCGGTGCTCGCCCAGTCCCATCGCGAGAGCCGCGAGCTGTGGACGTTGCGCGATTCGGTGGCCGAGTTCGGCCGCAGCTTCCACCCGCATGTCGGCTTCGACGTCAGCATCCCGATCGGCCGCATGCAGGAATTCATCGACGACTGCAAAGCCCACCTCGCCGCCCGCGATCCCGCCATGCCGACGCTGTGGTTCGGCCACATCGCCGACAGCAACATCCATATCTGCGTCAAGCAGGCGGCGGACGGCCCGACCAAGAAGGAGATCGACGCCATCGTCTATGCCCGCGTCCGCGCCTTCGCCGGTTCGGTCTCCGCCGAGCACGGCATCGGCCTGCTCAAGAAATCCTATCTCGGCCACACCCGCTCGCCGGCGGAGCTTGACGTCATGGCCCGCATCAAGGCCGCACTCGATCCGCACCACATCATGAATCCCGGCAAGGTGTTCTGATGCACGCCCTCATCACCGGCGCGGCCGGCATGATCGGGCGCAAGCTCACCGAACGCCTGGTCGGGCAGGGAGCGCTGGCCGGCCGTGGCGTGACCGCGCTGACCCTCGCCGACATCGTCGAGCCGCCTCCGCCATCGGGGTTTTCCGGCCGGCTGGCGCGCCATGCGGCCGACCTCGCGGCACCCGGCGCCGCCGCCGCCTGCGTCGCGATGCGGCCGGACGTGATCTTCCATCTCGCCGCCATCGTCTCCGGCGAGGCCGAAACCGATTTCGACAAGGGCTACCACGGCAATCTCGATGGCACCCGCGCGCTCTTCGAGGCGATCCGCGCCGTCGGCGACGGCTACTGCCCGCGCCTCGTCTTCACCTCCTCGATGGCGGTCTACGGCGCGCCCTACCCGGACATCATCGGCGATGATTTCGCCCTCACGCCGCTGACCAGCTACGGCACGCAGAAGGTGATCGGCGAAGTGCTGCTGGCCGATTATTCCCGCCGCGGCCTGCTCGACGGCATCGGCCTGCGCCTGCCCAATATCTGCATCCGCCCCGGCCGCCCGAACAAGGCGGCCTCGGGCTTCTTCTCCAACATCATGCGCGAGCCGCTGGCCGGCCAGGAGGCGATCCTGCCGGTCGGCGAGGAGGTGCGCTCCTGGCACGCAAGCCCGCGCGCCGCCATCGCCTTCCTGCTCCACGCCGCCAGCATCGACCTGGCACCGATGGGCTGGCGGCGCAGCCTGATGATGCCCGGCCTCTCCGCCACGGTCGCCGAACAGATCGCGGCCCTGCGCCGCGTCGCCGGCGAGAAGGCGGTCGCCCTCATCCGCCGCGAGCCGGACCCGCTGATCACCCGCATGGTCACCGGCTGGCCGCAACGCTTCGACACCAGGCGCGCGCACGCGCTGGGCTTCCAGGCCGAAGCCAGCTTCGACGACATCCTGCGCGCCCATGTCGAGGACGAGCTGGGCGGGCGGTAGGCCCGCCCAGCGTCGGGCGTCAGAACGCCGCCAGCGCCAAGTACCAAAGCGGCAGGGTGACGAAGGACAGCGTGATCCCCGTGCCGACCATGAGCGAGACCAGCGGCGGATTGAGCCGGCTCTGGCTGGCGACGATCGCGCCGCCGATCATCGGCCCCATGGCCGCCTCGAACAGCGTCACGCGGACGGTCTCGCCGCTGACGTGCAGCAGCAGCAGATAGACCAGCGCGATCACCGCCGGCCCGAGAACGAGCTTGAAGCCGAGCCCGGTCAGCAGCGCCCGCACATTCCCCTCGAGCGCGGTCAGTCGCAATTGCAGCCCCACCGAAACCAGCGCCAGCGGCACCAGCGTGACACTCAGCCGCCCGAGCAACTCGTTCAGCCAGTGCGGGTAGGCGACGCCGCTGAGCAGCACCGCCACCGCCAGCGCCAGCAGCGGCGGGAAGGTGACGATCCGGCGAACCACTTCCGCCCGCGAGACGGAGCCCCCCGCGAAGGCGGCGGCGATGAATATGCCCACCGTGCTCAGCACGAGATAGGTGCCGAGCTGGTCGATCAGAATGCCCACCGACATTTCGGCCCGGCCATAGAACGCCTCGATCATCGGCAGCCCGACGAAGGAGGTGTTGGCAAGCCCGCCGGCGAGCATCAGGGCGCCCACCGTCGGCGTGTCCAGGCGCAACATCCGCCCGGCCGCCCAGAAGAAGGCGCAGCCCACGGCAAACAGCATCCACGGCATGGCGACGGCGAAGACCAGCCCGGAACGCAGCACCATGCCGTGCAGCTGCACCAGCACCAGCGCCGGCAGGGAGATGTTGATGACGAAGGCGTTGAGCGCTGCGGGCGCGGCTTCCGGCATGCGGTTCAGCCAGCGCAGGCCAATGCCAAGCATCAGGCAGACGAAGAGAAGCAGAATATTGCCCATGACGTCCTCGCGCGGTGTTGCAACGACTGGTTCGGAGACGAGATCGCATGCGGGCAAGCGGCGCGGACATGGCATCCCGCGCGGCGTCGCCCTCCGACACGAACGGCACTTGGCAGCCGGCCGCAAAGAAGGTCGGCTGTGGGGCCGGAGGCTATAGCCGCGGGCGGGATGACTCTATGAAATAGCTCACACCGGCCGGGCGGTCTGCCCGAGCACCCAGCCCTCCCAGCGGCGCACCCACGTGTCGGCCGGCGCCGCGTCGGGCCGGCGGCCGGCCAGCACGGCGATGACGCACAGCACCCCCAGCGTGCAGTCGAAACGATCCTCGCCGGCCGCCTCGGCGCCGAACCCGTCCGCCATCGCCGCGCGCATCGGCGCCTCCGGCGCCACGGCCAGCCCCGCCATCGCCGCCGCCAGCGCCGGCGCCAGGGCCGCGCGGTCGGCCTGTCGCCGCTTGCTGCCGCGCAGCACCCGGCCGAGCTGGCGCAGCGCCTCGGCCGGATAGGTCTCCGCCACCGTCACCCCGCCCTGGGCGAGCAGGGCGCGATAATCCCCCTCGAACGGCGAGAGATGCAGCTCCTCG
>JAGXAV010000370.1 GCA_018971455.1 Rhodospirillales bacterium | reverse complement strand
GCACCACATGGGCGCCGGCCGCGGCCAGCGCGATCGCCGCCGCCTCGCCGATGCCGCTGCCCGCCCCGGTGATCCACGCGACCTTGCCTTGCAAATTTCCCATGTTCTTTTCCTACCGTGAGAAGGCCCGCCCTTGTGGAGTTCGGCGCGGCATGATGGACTTGGCCGCCGGAACCGTCCGCCATCAAGGCAGCAAACATGAAAATCACCGCGATAGAAACCCTGCGCGCCGATGCCGGCTGGCGAATGTTCTCCTTCCTCAAAATCATGACCGATAGCGGCATCGTCGGCTGGTCGGAATACAATGAGAGTTTCGGCAGCGCCGGCCTGTCCGGCGTCATCGAGGCGCTGGCGGTCCATGTCATCGGCCAGGATCCGCGCGCCTACGGACGCATCACCGCCCTGCTGCACGTGCTCACCCGCCAGTCGCGCGGCGGCATCAACCAGCAGGCGATCGCGGCCATCGAGAACGCGCTGCTCGACATTGCCGGCAAGGATGCCGGATTGCCCGTCTACGCGCTGTTCGGTGGCGCCATCCACCCGCGCGTGCCGGTCTACTGGTCGCATACCGGCACCTATCGCGTGCGCAACGCGGCACTGCTGGGCGTCGCACCGCTTCGCGATTACGACGACCTGGCCGACCACGCCGCCGAAATCCGCGACCGCCGATTCACGGCACTCAAGACCAACATCTTCACCCGCGAGGATGGCCGGCTGACCTCCTTCGCCCCCGGCTTCGGCCGCACGCCGGGCTGGCCCGCCCTGAACTGGGACCAGCGCAGCGTGCAGGCGGCGATCGACACCATCGCCGCCGTGCGCGCCGGCGCCGGCCCCGGCATGGGCGTGATGCTCGACACCAATTTTCACTTCAAGACCGAGGGCTTCATCCAGATCGCGCGCGCGATGGAGCCGTTCAACCTGACCTGGCTGGAGGTGGACAGCCACGATCCGGCGGCGCTGGCCGCGATCCGCGCCAAATCGCCCTGCCCCATCGCCTCCTACGAGACGCTGTGCGGGCGGCGCGATTTCCGCCCCTATTTCGACGCCTACGCCGCCGATGTCGCGATCATCGATGTGGTGTGGAACGGTCTGGCGGAATCGCTGCACATCGCCGCCATGGCGGAGGTGTACGAGGTGAACTGCGCGCCGCATAATTTCTACGGCCATCTGTGCAGCATGATGAGCGCGCATTTCTGCGCCGCCGCGCCCAACACGCGCATCATGGAGATCGACATCGACAGCGTGCCGTGGCGCGACGAGTTCGTCACCGATGTGCCGCTGATCGAAGGGGGCATGCTGGCGCTGCCCAGCGCTCCCGGCTGGGGCATCGACATCAACGAGCGCGCGGTGCGCGCGCGTCCGCCGCAAGGATGAGGAGAAGAGCATGGCAAAATTCCGCATCGCGACCCCGGCCGGGGCAAGCTTCACCATCGCCGGCGGCGGCTATGAGCACGAGATGGAAGCCCTCGCCGCATTGGACGCCGAAATCTACGAGGTGCCCGCCACCGAGGAGGGCTTCATCGAGAAGGCCCGGGACGCCGATGCGATCTATGCCAAGGGCATGCATTTCAGCCCGCGCATGATCGACAGCCTGACGCGCTGCCGCGGCATCGTGCTCGGGTCGGTGGGCGTCGATTACGTCGATGTCGCCGCCGCCACGGCGCGCGGCATTCCGGTGACGAATTGCCCGGACACGTTCATCGAGGAAGTCGCCGACCATGCCATGGCGCTGCTGCTCGCCGGGCATCGCCGCGTCATCGAGCAGGACCGCATGGTGCGAGAGGGGCGCTGGCGCGAGGGGCGACCGCAATTGTTGCAGGTGCCGCGCCTGATGGGCCTCACCCTCGGCTTCATCGCCTTCGGCCATGTGGCGCGGGCCGTTGCCGCCCGCGCGCGCTCCTTCGGCCTGCGCATGCTGGGCTACGACCCGTTTATCGAGGAGCTGGTGATGCCGCCCCACGGTGTCGAGCCGGCGACGCTCGAGGAGGTGCTGCGCCAATCCGATTTCGTCTCGATGCACGCCCCCGCCACGCCCGAGGCCAAGGGCATGCTGCGCGAGCACCATTTCCGCATGATGAAGCCCACCGCCTGGTTCATCAACACCGGGCGCGGCCCGACGGTGGACGAAGCGGCACTGATCACCGCGCTGCAGCAGGGCTGGATCGGCGGGGCGGCGCTCGACGTTCTGGAGCAGGAACCGCCGCGGCAGGACAATCCGCTGCTGCAGATGACCAATGTGGTGCTCAGCCCCCATAACGCCTCGGCCTCGGCCCGGTTCGACCCGGCCCGCAAGCGCCGGGTCGGCCAGGAACTGGCGCTTCTGCTCAGCGGCCGCTGGCCGATGAGCTGCGTCAACCCGACGGTTCTCGCCAATTCCAGCCTGCGCCGCTGGCAGCCCTATTCGATGGAACGCGGGCCGAACAGCTGAGCGGCGGCGGCGGGAGAGAGCCATGCAGGATCTGGATGAGCGCAGCGTCACGCAGACGGCTCTCGCCCAGATGGCCGGCACGCCCGATCCGCGCCTGCGCGAGATCATGGCGGCGGCCGTGCGCCACCTGCATGATTTCGCCCGGGAGGTGAACCTGACCCCCGGCGAATGGCTGCAGGCCATCGCCTTCCTCACGGAGGTCGGCCAGGCCTGCACGCCCGCGCGCCAGGAGTTCATCCTGCTCTCCGATGTGCTCGGGCTCTCGGCGCTGGTCAACCTGATGCACAATCGAACCGCGCCCGAGGCGGCCACGCAGACCAGCCTGCTCGGGCCTTTCTTCCGCGAGGACGCACCCGTGCTGGCGGCGGGCGCCGCCATCTTCACCGGCTCCAACGGAAAGGAGATCGTTGTCCACGGCCAGGTGCGCGACGTCGCCGGCAACCCGGTCCCGCACGCCACGCTGGATGTGTGGCAGGCCAATCCGCACGGCGAATACGATCTTCAGTACGCCGGCCCGCCACAGGTGGATATGCGGGCGCGGTTCACCACCGATGCCGACGGGCGCTATCATTTCCGCACCATGCAGCCGCCGGGCTACCCGGTGCCGATGGATGGCCCGGCGGGGCGGCTCGTGCGGCTGCAAGGGCGCCATGGCATGCGCCCGGCGCATATCCATGTCATGATCGCGGCGGAGGGATTTCGCG
>JAGXAV010000369.1 GCA_018971455.1 Rhodospirillales bacterium | reverse complement strand
GATGCCACCGAGGGCCCGATCGAGGCCACCGGCACGCCGGTGGCGATCTCGACGAGGTATTTCAGATAGGCCGCCGCATGGTCGGACGAGCCGCGCGCGCAGGTCACGAGAACGGCCGGCTCCGTCAGGGCCAGGCGCCGGCCGAGCGCCGCCAGCGCCGCCCCCTCCTGCGCCAGCAGCCGCGCCACCGCCGCCGGAGCCTCGCGCGCCTCACGAAGCATCAGAGTTTCGCGCATCACGCCCCTTCGCCCTTCACCGTGCCGTCCCGCCCGATTGCGCACATATCATGATCTGGCTGGCGGGCCTTCCTCGATGACGGGGCCATTCATATGCGCCTGCCGCCGGAAGAATACGGGCGCTGAGCCCTGTTCAAAGCCGCGCCACGACAACCAGGTAGGTGCAGGGGGCCGAATCCGATTGGTTGTGAAACACGCAATCCATCGGAGCGCCCAGCGCCAGGCAATCTCCGGCGGCCAGGCGGTGTTCCGTCGTGCCCTCGCGAAACAGCAGCTCGCCGCCCAGCACCCAGACGCACTGGCCGCGCAGATGCGCATAGGCGATGGCCGGATAGCCGACCTGCGCCCCGGGCGGCAGCTCGACATGGACCAGCTCCGGATCAAATCCCGCCGGCGACACCGCGCGCCGGATGTAGCCCGTGGCCGGGTCGCGCCAAAGCGGCTGCGCGGCCGCCTTGGCGAGGCGCCCGGCGCCGGAGGCATCCGCTTCGACGCGGGCGAGCAGCGACGACAAGGTGAGGCCGAAGGCGCCCGACAGCCGCCCCAGCAGCGCCGCGGTGGGGCTCGCCTCGCCGCGTTCGACCTTGCTGATCATCGCGCGGCTGACGCCGGAATGCGCGGCCAGATCGGACAATGACCAGCCATGGGCCTCGCGCTCGCTCCGCAGCCGGGCGGCGAGGCCACGCCCGAGGGCGGTCAGCGCGGAGTTGTCTTGCATAGTGGACATCCCGACACTATAGTGGACAAACCAACCCGATACCACCGCGAAATCGCGCCGAGGCGGACAATGCCGATTACCATTCGCGACGCCACCATCGCCGACCTGCCCGGCATCCTGGCGATCTACAACGACGTCGTCCGCACCTCCACGGCGGTGTATTCCGAACAGGAGGCGACGCTCGAAGACCGCCGGGCCTGGTTCGACCAACGCATCGGCCAAGGCTATCCGGCGCTGGCGGCCGAAGATTCATCGGACGGCTCGGTGCTGGGCTTTGCCACGTTCGGGGATTTCCGGCCCAGCCCGGGCTACCGGCACACCGTGGAGCATTCGGTCCATGTCCGCGCCGATGCGCGCGGCCGGGGGTTGGGAGCGCGGCTGGTCGAGCCCTTGTTCGGCCGTGCCGTGTCGCTCTGCAAGCACGTCATGATAGCGGGGATCGACGCCGCCAACCCTGCCTCGCTCCGTCTGCACGAAAAACTGGGGTTTGAGCACGCCGGCACGCTGCGGGAGGTGGGCACGAAGTTCGGCCGCTGGCTCGACCTGGTGTTCATGCAGCGATTCCTCGACGGGCGGCATGCGCGTGCGGCCGGGCATGCGGCCGGGGCGGGGCGGTAGCGATGGACACCGAACCCCCCCCGCTCGCAACCGTTCAGCTCGGGCACAATGGCGGGCCGCCGCTGGAAGATGAGCCGGACCCCAATGCCTCCTGGCGCGCCTGGTGCTGGCGCCGGGCCCATAAGAAGGCCTGGGCCGCCCCACGGGAGATCGCCCTTCGGCGACTCGCCCGCGCCGAAGAACTCGGCATGACCTACCGCGAATACACGCTGGAGATCCTGGAACGCGGCCGCTACCTGTGACGCATGCCGACGCGCCGGACAGGGGCCCGGCGCGGCCCGCCGCCGATCGCACCGATACCGCTCGCACCCCGTCGGCGGCGGCGAGGCGTGTCCGGCGGAAAAGCTGGAGCGAGCGCGGGCGCGCGATCGGCGGTGTCCATGGCTCGTGATCTTGTGTGGGGAAGTCAACGCCCCTACGATTAATGCCGGCAATAATCTGCGTCGTCTCTGCGAAATGGCCGCGCCCAAAGATCATAACATTCCGTCGCTGGATGCCCGGAAACTCCTGTATTTCCTGACGGCTGTCGATTGCGGGAGCTACGCGCGGGCCGCGCGCGAGCTTGGGGTGAGCCAGTCGACGCTGAGCGAGCACGTGTCTTCCCTCGAACTCCACCTCGGCCGCCCCCTTCTGACGCGCGGCCAGGCAGGCGTCAGTGTCACCGAGGCCGGCAAGATGCTGTACCGGCACGCTCAGCTTATCGTCCGCCAGGTACGGCAGGCCGAACAGGATGTTGCAAAAGTCTCCAACGTTGCGTTCAGCCCCGTTTCTCTCGGACTGGCAACCTATGGGGCAGCCTCGACATTGGCCTTGCCCATTCTGCGTCGTGTCATGGAGCGCTGTCCGGATGTGTTGTTGCGTATCAACGACAATTTTGCCGGAACGCTGAGCGAGTCCATTATCAACGGACGTATCGATCTGGCCGTCGTCTACGGCGCCGGTCCCATCAAGGGCGTGCGCCTGCGCAGCCTGTTTGCAGAGGAGCTTTTCCTGTTCGGCGCGGAATCCGCAACGATTCCCGGCCCGGCGCGTCGTTCGGTGTTGCTGTCCGATTTGGCAGGCATGCGGTTGCTGCTGCCCAGCAGAATTCATTTCCTCCGGGATGTCATCGAAGGCGCCTTCACCCGGATCGGCGTGTCGCCGCAGATTGCGGTCGAGATCGATTCGTTTTCCTCGCTGCGCGATGCACTGCGGGCCAATCTGGGCGTATCCATCTTGCCGCGCGCGGCGTTCGCCGAGGCGGCTGCGGCAGACCGGATGCAGGTGCTCCAGATCCGCCAGCCACGGCTGGAAGCGGTGGTCTCCCTCGCCACCTCGGATCAGCTTCCCGTCACCGACTCCGTGCGCGCCGTCGAGGGCATCATTCTCGAGCTGGTTGGCGAGCTAACCGCGGATGGCGCGCGAAGCGGCATCCGCTCTCTTGCGCGCCCGCCCGGCCCCGGCTGAGGCCGCGCCGCGGCCGCTGGGTGACGGGTCGTTGCCCGCCGGTGAATGCAGATGTCTCCGGGCGAGATCGGCCGCCAGGTCGTGGACGGCCAGCACGGCCTCCGATGGCGCATGGTGCTCGGCC
>JAGXAV010000368.1 GCA_018971455.1 Rhodospirillales bacterium | reverse complement strand
ATGCCCGGCACCATGCCTGGAATGGTTGGCAGCCGCGCGCGCCCCATCGCGCGCTCAGGCAAAGCGTCGAGCAGCGCGGCCGTGTAGGGATGGCGCGGGCTGTTGAACAAGGCCTCGGTGGGCTGCTCCTCGACCATCTGGCCGGCATACATCACCTGCACCCGCTGGGCCGTCTCCGCCACCACGCCCATGTCGTGCGTAATGAGCGCCAGTGCCATGCCGTGCCGCCGTTGCAGATCGACAAGAAGATCGAGAATCTGCTTCTGGATGGTGACATCGAGCGCCGTCGTGGGTTCGTCGGCGATCAGCAGGCGCGGGTTGCACGAGATCGCCATGGCGATCATCACCCTCTGGTTCATGCCGCCGGAGAGCTGGTGCGGAAAGGCGTTGAGGCGCGTTGCGGGCGCGGGGATGCCCACCTGGTCGAGCAGCTCCACCACCCGCTCGCGCAGCCGCGCGCGCGGCACCGCGGCATGCACGCGCAGTGATTCCGCAATCTGCCAGCCGACCGGATAGCACGGATTGAGCGAGGACATCGGCTCCTGGAACACCATGGCGATGTCCTTGCCGACGAGCCGGCGCCGATCGCGCCCGGACAGGCCGAGGAGATCTGTGCCATCGAAGCGCATGACATCCGCCGTCACCCGCCCCGGCCAGCCGATCAGCCCCATCACCGCCAGCATCGAGACGCTCTTGCCCGAGCCGGACTCGCCGACCACGCAGAGCACCTCGCCGGCATCGATGGTCAGATCGACGCCATCGACGGCGCGGAACCGCCCGCGCGCGGTGGCGAACTCGACGACCAGGTTGCGCAGTTCGAGGAGCGCCATTAGCGTTTCAATTTCGGATCGAGTGCGTCGCGCAGCCCGTCGCCGAACAGGTTGAACGCCAGCACGGTGAACAGGATGGCGAGGCCCGGAAAGGCCAGAACCCACCAGGCGCGCTGGTAGAACTGCAACGCTCCAGCCAGCATCGTGCCCCATTCCGGCGTCGGCGGCTGGGCGCCAAGGCCGAGAAACCCCAGTGCCGCCGCATCGAGAATGGCCGAGGAAAAGCCGAGCGTCGCCTGCACGATGAGCGGCGCGGTGCAGTTCGGCAGAACCGTGTCGAACATCAGCCGCAGGGTCGAAGCCCCGGCGCTGCGCGAGGCCGACACGTAGTCGCGCGCCAGTTCGGCCAGGGCGGAGGCGCGCGCGAGGCGGGTGTATCCGGGCAATGCCACCACCGCCACGGCCAGCATGGCGTTGAAAAGCCCGGGCCCGAGAATGGCGACGATGACGATCGCCAGCAGCAGGCTCGGAAAGACCAGCAGAATATCCATCACCCGCATGATGACGATATCTACCAGCCCGCCGGCGAAGGCCGCGGTCAGGCCTAGGACGGTGCCCGTGCACAGCGACAGCGCGACGACGGACATGCCGATGAGCAGGGACAGCCGTGCCCCGTAGATCAGCCGCGAGAGAATATCCCGCCCGACATCGTCCGTGCCGAGCAGGAAACGATCGACACCGCCACTCTGCCAGATCGGCGGCGCCAGAAAATGCTCGCGGAATTGCTGGATCGGCGAGAGCGGGGCCGCCACCCCGGCGAAAACCGAGACCAGAACGAGCATGCCCATGATGGTGAGGCCAACGATCGCGCCACGATTCTCGCCAAAGCTGCGCCAGAACACCGCGAGCCGCCCGGGCGCCGGCGCCAGTGCCGCCCCGGACATCAGCGGCGGATCCGCGGATTGAGGAAACCGTACGTCACATCGACCCCGAGATTGACCAGAATGACCAGGCACGCGACGATCAGCGTGCCTCCCTGCAGCACCGGATAGTCGCGGCGCTGGATGCTCTCGATCAGCCAGTGGCCGACGCCCGGCCACGAGAAGATCGTCTCGGTCAGGATCGCGCCGCCGAGCAGGGCGCCCACCTGCAGGCCAAGCACCGTCACCACCGGGATCAGCGCGTTGCGCAGCGCATGCACGATGACCACGCGCAACGTGCCCAGCCCCTTGGCGCGCGCGGTGCGGATATAATCCTCGCCAAGAACTTCGAGCATCGAGGAGCGCGTCATGCGCGCCACGGTCGCCAGCGGAATGGTGCCGAGCACGATGCTCGGCAGGATCAAATGCGAGGCCGCCGAGGTGCATGCCCCCGCATCGCTGACCCACCAGCAATCGATCAGCATGAATCCCGACCAGGGCTGGATGAAATACAAATCGCTGATCCGCCCGGAGACCGGCGTCCAGCCAAGGAAGACCGAGAAGATCAGGATCATCATCAGCCCCCACCAGAAGATCGGCATGGAGGCGCCGGTCACGGAGAGGCCCATCAACCCGTAATCATAGGCCGAGCCGCGTCGCACGGCGGCAATCACCCCGAGCGGCAGGCCGATCACCAGCGCGAAGAGGATGGCCGCCACGGACAATTCCAGCGTCGCCGGAAACAGCGTGGTGAACTCGTCCCACACGGAATCCTGCGTCACCACGGATTTGCCGAGATCGCCGCGGGCGAGCTGCCCCTCGTAATCGAGGAACTGCTTCCACAAGGGCTGGTCGAGGCCGTACTGGTGGCGCAGCACGGCGAGCCGCGCGGGCGAGATTCCATGCTCGCCCGCGCGCACCTCGATGGGGTCGCCCGGCACCAGGTGGATCAACATGAAACTCAGGAACGTGACACCGATGAAGGTCGGCACGATCAGTGCCACGCGCCGGAGGAGAAAGCGAAGCATGCGTTACTTCAGGTCGACCGTATCGAAGCGATGGTCACCGAACGGGCTCATCTTGTAGCCCACCACATTGGCGCGCATCGGCAGGTACACCACCGAATGCGCGATCAGATAGAACGGCGCCTCGCGGTGCATCACCACCTGCGCCTGCTCATAGAGCTTGGCGCGCGCGGCCTGGTCGGAGATCGCGGCGGCCTTCTGGATCAGGCCCTCGAACTCCTGGTTGCACCATTTCGATGCGCTGCCGCCGCCAATCTTGGCCGCGTCGCACCCGGCCAGCGGAACAAAGAAATTGTCCGGATCGCCATTGTCGCCGGTCCAGCCGAGCTCGGCCATGTCGTGCTCGCCATTGCGCACGCGCTTCAGATACTCGCCCCACTCGTAGCTGACGATCTTCGCGGTGATGCCCACCTTCGCCAGATCCGACTGCATCAGCTCGGCGATGCGGCGCGCATCGGGATTGTACGG
>JAGXAV010000008.1 GCA_018971455.1 Rhodospirillales bacterium | reverse complement strand
AAGGCGATCTGCGCGGCACCCGCATCCTGTTCTGCGCAACGCCGCCCGGTCGCAGGATCTCGGCCGACGTCGCCGCCGCGTTCGACCGGTCATTGCACCGCCTCGCCGATCTCGGCGCCGACCTCTCGGAAATCTCCGGCGACGGCTTCGACATCGAGCCCCTCTGGCGCGCCATCAACCACACCAGCTGGCGCGCCCGCTTCGGCCCCATGGCGGCACGTGACGCCGCGCGCATGAGCCCCTCCCTGCTGCGCCAGCTCGCCCTCGCCGCGCAGGTCAGCGGCGAGGACTACCAGGCCGCCCTGTTCGGCCGCACCGCGCTGTTCCGCCACCTCCAGTCGCTGCTGCGCACGCATGATTTCCTGGTCACCCCGACCCTCTCGCGCACTGCGTTGCCGATCGAGCAGGACCTCTTCGCTCCCATCGAGATCGACGGCACGGAATTCGCCGATCTGCGGTCGAACTGGTTCCCGTGGACGATGGTGTTCAACATGACCGGCCACCCCGCGATCAGCCTGCCCTGCGGCTTCGGCAGCGACGGCATGCCGATCGGCCTCCAGGTGGCCGGCCGCTTCCGCGCCGAACCCGCCCTGCTGCGCCTCGCCGCCCTTTTCGAGGCGGCATCCGGCCTGCTCTCCCGCTGGCCGGCCATCGCCGCATAAAAAACGGAGGAACCCGACATGCCCGACATGGCTCAGAGCGTCCGCGCCAGCGTCAGCGAGGCGGAATGGCAGGCCCGGCTCGACTGTGCCGCCATCTACCGCCTGCTCGCCCATTTCGGCATGAGCGACCTCGTCTACAATCATGCCACCGTCGCCGTCCCCGGCGAGGGCGAGCGCATCCTCATCAATCCGTTCGGCTGGATGTACGAGGAGATCACCGCCTCCTCCCTCATCACCATCGACCTCGCCGGCAACACCCTGCTCAACCCGCATGCCGATCTCGGCATCAACTATGCCGGCTACGTCATCCACAGCGCCGTGCACGCCGCACGGCCCGACATCGCCTGCGTCATCCACACCCATACGCGCGCCGGCATGGCGGTCTCCGCCATGAAATGCGGCCTGCTGCCGCTGACCCAGACGGCGATGCGCTGCATGCCGATCGCCACCCACGATTATGAGGGCCCGGCCGTCGACCTCGACGAGCGCGCCCGCCTCGTCGCCGATCTCGGCGATGCCCGCTTCATGGTGCTGCGCAATCACGGCCTGCTCACCGCCGGCCCCACCGCGGCGGAAGCCTTCAACGCGATGTACTGGCTGGAAATGGCCTGCAAGGCGCAGGTGGACGCCATGGCGGCCAACACCGAGCTCACCATGCCCGACGCGGCGACGGTCGCCCACGCGACCCATCTCTACGATCCCCGAACCCGTCGCCCCTTCGGCCTGCTCGAATGGCCCGCCATGCTGCGCCTGCTCGACCGTCGGGACCCCTCCTGGCGCAGCTGAGCGCGGGGCGCGCCGTCACCGCATGCCGGTGATCGACTCCACCATGGCGCGCTCGTCACGCACCGGCCAGCGATTGGCGTCGACCTGGGCAAGAAACGCGCCGACGATGTGGTTGAACTGGTCAGGATCCTCGGCGTTGATGCCATGCCCGCAATTCGGCATCACGGCCATGGCCGCTGTCGGGATCGTCTGCTTCATGAGAATGCCCGGCAGCAGGCACGGCCAGTCCTCGTCGCCATAGAGCACCAGCGTCGGCACGCGCAGCGCCTTCATCGGCGCGGTGAGGTCGTAGAGCGAGGGCCGCTCGCGCTGCACCCCCAGCTGCGTGTTCGCCGAGCCGGTCGGCGAATGCTCGGCCAGCATCCGCTGGAACTCGGCGAAGCCGCGCGGGTTCTTGTTCTGGAACTGCACCCGCGTCGGCCCCACGGCATAGCGCTCGGCAAACGCCGCCATGCCGTGTTCGCGAATGAACGCCACGGTCGCGGCCCCCTCCTCGCGAAATCTCTCCCGCTTGCCCGGATCCGCGCCATAGCCGCACCCGGCCACCGTCAGCGAGCGCGCGCGCGGCGCATGGCGAAACCCGAAATGCAGCGTGGCGAACCCGCCCATCGACAGGCCCACCACATGGGCGCGGTTGAGGCCGAGATGATCGAGCACTGCGCCGATATCATCGGCCGCCCGGTTTTGCGAATAGCGCGCCACGTCCTCGGGCACGTCCGACGGCGGATACCCGCGCGCATTATAGGCGATGGCGCGATAGCGCTGGCCGAAATGGCGCAGCTGCGGCTCCCAGCTCCGGCAATCGCCGGCGAATTCGTGCACGAAGATCACCGGCGTGCCGCTGCCGGTCTCCTCGTAATAAAGCTTCACCCCATCATCGGCTGTCGCATGTGGCATGATTGTCTCTGGCTCCTTCAGCGCTGCCGGCCATCGGGATGGGCTTCCTCGCGGTAGAGCCCGAGGGCATGCATGACGGGAAGATCATTGAACTGGAACAGGCAGGCATCCTCGTCCGCGGCGGCATTGCCATGCTCGTGATACATCCATGACGGCACACAGAAGATGTCCCGCTCCTCCCAATCGAGGCGCCGCCCGCCGATGACGGAAAATCCGGCCCCCTTGGCGACCTGATAGACGGCGCTGCCGGTATGGCGATGCGCCTGCGTGTGCTCGCCCGGTGCGAGGCGCTGCATCGCGGCCCCGATGGTCTGCATCACCGCCCCGCCGGTCAGCGGGTTCACGTACTGCATCATCACCCCGTCGCAAGCCGAGCCCTCGCCCGCCGCGGCAGCCGCGCACAGCGCCGCATAGGTCGCCGCCCATTCGTATTTCAGCAGCGGCGAATACCCCTTCGTCCAAGCCCCGGTGGAAGGCCGCAGCCCCGGCCCGCCGTAGCGCGCCGAGGTGTCATCCACCGCATGGTCCACCTCCTGGCGCAGCTTCGGATGAACCTGGAAGAAATTGGCCTCCAGCGCATTGACCAGGGGAATGTCGAGCCCGTCCTGCCAGATGCAGACGCTGCCTCCCGCCTCGACGCCATGCTCGTGCCAGGCGCCGTTCGGCGTGATCACGAAATCATTCCGCCCCAGAGTCACCTTGTGCCCATCGACGATGGTGTAGGCGCCGCTGCCCTCCATGATGAAGCGCAGCGCCGAGGTCGAATGGCGATGGGCCGAGGCGCTCTCACCCGGACTCATCACCTGCAACCCGGTATAGAGCGAGCCCACCGCCGCGGCGACGTCGCGCCGTCCCGGATTGGCCAGATAGACGACCCGCCGCCCCGCCCGCTCCGGCGTCACCAGCTCGAGCGAGCGCAGCACATGGGCGCGCAGCTTGCGATAGGGCCACAGCATCGGCACCGAACTCGAACGCGGCTCCCACGGCTCGATGATGTTGGCGACATTCCACAGCGCGCCGGCATCCAACGCCGCGATCTCGTCGTAATACGCGTCAAGCTCCGGCGTGTCGGCGACATTGGCCCGGCCGGGAACGTCTTCGCGCATCCTGCCCTCCCCTGCGAACGTCCCAGCTTGCCACGCATGGGCGCGCAGGACCACCATGCCGCCAGGAGGCGCCGACGATGGACATGGAGGCTGAATACAACAACCAGGTGAAAGTGCCGGAGCACCCCGCCATCGTCGCGGGCTGGGCGCGCGATGCCGCCGCCTTCCGCGCCGCACACCCCCACGCCGAACTCGGCCTGCCCTACGGGCCCACGGAACGCACCGCGCTCGACCTCTTCTGGCCCGACGCGGCGCGCGCCGCACCGCTCGCCATGTTCATTCATGGCGGCTACTGGCAGCGGCTGGACCGCTCCCTCTTCAGTCACCTCGCGCGCGGCCTGCTCGCGCACGGCGTGGCCGTCGCCATGCCCTCCTACGATCTCTGCCCGCAGGTCAGCCTGGCCACTCTCACCGGCCAGCTGCGCGATTGCGCCGCCTTCCTGTACCGCCGGCACGGGCGCAAAATCCTCGCGAGCGGCCATTCCGCCGGCGGGCATCTGGCGGCGATGCTGCTGGCGACCGACTGGCCGGCCCACGGCCTGCCGCCGGGCATGGTCGCCGCCGCCCTGCCGATCAGCGGCCTGTTCGACCTCGAACCGCTCCGTGCCACCAGCATCAACGCGGCTCTCGATCTCGACGCGGCCGAAGCCCGCCGCCTCTCTCCGCTATTCCTGCCGCCGCCCGGCCTGCCCCTGCATGCCGTGGTCGGCGAGGCCGAGGGCGTGGAATATCACCGCCAATCCGCCGCCATCGCCGCCGCCTGGAACGGCACATGGGACATCCTGGCCAACCATAACCACTTCACCATTCCGTCCGAATTGAGCAATCCCGGCTCGGCCCTGGTGGCACGCGCACGCGCAATGACGCCGTAGCCGAGCTGATCTCCGGCGGCGGCATCAGTGGGTCTGCGACGGCTCCCTCGCCGGCACGCTCACCGCACGCCGTTGCCAATCTCGCAGATTTGATCAAGCGCCACGGGCAGACGGCGTTCGCCGGCGGCGAGGCGATCCCGCCGGCGACGCCTCGGCGCCGTCCTACTCGACGCTCTCCGGCTCCCGCTCCGGGCTGCCCTCATCGCCGTCGCTTTCTGGCTTCGGCAGGGCCGGCACCGCTGCCTCGATGAACTCGAAGGCCAGCATCTTGTCCTTCAGCGTCACCTTCACCGCGCCGCCCTTGGTAAGCTTGCCGAACAGCAACTCCTCGGCCAGCGGCTTCTTCACGTGCTCCTGGATCACCCGTCCCAGCGGGCGGGCGCCATAGAGCCGCTCGTACCCGCGCTCGGCCAGCCACTCCTTGGCCGCCGAGGACAGCTCGATCGTCACGTTGCGATCGGCCAGCTGCGCCTCCAGCTGCATGACGAACTTCTCCACCACGCGGGCCACGATTTCCGGGGTCAGTGCCGCGAAGGTGATGGTAGCGTCCAGCCGGTTGCGGAACTCCGGCGTGAACATCCGCTTGATCGCGTCGTCATCCTCGCCGATCCGCGCCTCGCGCCCGAACCCGATCGCCTCCTTGGCCATGTCGGCCGCCCCCGCATTGGTCGTCATGATCAGGATGACGTTGCGGAAATCCACCGTCTTGCCGTTATGGTCGGTCAGCTTGCCGTGATCCATCACCTGCAACAGGATGTTGTAAAGATCCTGGTGCGCCTTCTCGATTTCGTCGAGCAGCAGCACCGCGTGCGGATGCTGGTCGATGGCGTCGGTCAGCATGCCGCCCTGGTCGAAGCCGACATAGCCGGGCGGCGCGCCGATCAGCCGGCTGATGCTGTGCCGCTCCATGTATTCCGACATGTCGAAGCGGATCAGCTCGATGCCCAGAGTGGCCGCGAGCTGGCGCGCCACCTCGGTCTTGCCCACGCCTGTCGGCCCGCTGAAAAGGTAGTTGCCGATCGGCTTCTCCGCGTCGCGCAGCCCGGCGCGGGACAGCTTGATCGCCGCCGCTAGCGCGTCGATCGCGCGATCCTGGCCGAAGACCATGGAACGCAGATCGCGCTCGAGATTGCGCAGCACCTCCTTGTCGTCGGCGCTGACCGATTTCGGGGGAATGCGCGCGATCTTGGCGACGATCTCCTCGACATCGCGAAGCGTCACGGTCTTGCGGCGCTTGTTCTCGGGCTGCAACATCCGGCTGGCGCCCGCCTCGTCGATCACGTCGATCGCCTTGTCCGGCAGCTTGCGGTCGTGGATGTATTTCGCCGACAATTCCACCGCAGCGCGGATCGCCTCCTCGGTGTAGCGCACCTTGTGGTGCTTCTCGTAATTCGTCTTCAGTCCGCGCAGGATCTTCACCGCGTCATCGATGCTCGGCTCGTTCACGTCGATCTTCTGGAACCGGCGGACGAGCGCCCGATCCTTCTCGAAGTAGTTGCGGAACTCCTTGTAGGTCGTGCTGCCGATGCAGCGCAGATTGCCCGAGGCCAGTGCCGGCTTGAGCAGGTTGGACGCATCCATCGCGCCGCCGCTGGTCGCACCCGCGCCGATCACCGTGTGGATCTCGTCGATGAACAGGATGGCGTTGGGCTGCGCCTCCAGCTCGGTCACCACGGCCTTCAGCCGCTCCTCGAAATCGCCCCGATAGCGCGTGCCGGCGAGCAGCGAGCCCATGTCGAGGGCATAGATGGTCGACTTGGCCAGCACCTCCGGCACGTCGCCCTCGATGATGCGCTTGGCCAGCCCCTCGGCGATCGCCGTCTTGCCGACGCCAGGATCGCCCACATAGAGCGGATTGTTCTTGGTGCGCCGGCACAGGATCTGGATCGTGCGCTCGATCTCGCCCTCGCGCCCGATCAGCGGATCGATCTTCCCGGCGGCGGCCTTCTTGTTGAGATTGACGCAGTAATTCGAAAGCGCGTCCTGCCCGCGCCGGCCGGATTTCTCCTCGCGCTCGCTCTCGCCGGCCCCTTCGCCGGCCTGGCCCTGCACCGGGCGCGCGGCACTCCGGCCCGGCGCCTTGGCAATGCCATGGCTGATGAAATTCACCGCGTCGAGCCGCGTCATGTCCTGCGTTTGCAGGAAATACACCGCATGGCTCTCGCGCTCGCTGAA
This sequence comes from Rhodospirillales bacterium, assembly GCA_018971455.1. Lineage (GTDB taxonomy): Bacteria > Pseudomonadota > Alphaproteobacteria > Acetobacterales > Acetobacteraceae > REEB85. Next base: position 9,674 of record JAGXAV010000008.1, on the reverse strand, counting down.
CAGCGCCACCAGCACATTGGCGCCGGTCACCTCGTCCTTGCCCGAGGACTGCACATGGATCGCCGCGCGCTGGACCACGCGCTGGAAGCCGGCGGTCGGCTTCGGGTCGCCCGGCCGGTCGGTCGCCAGCCCGGCGAGATCCTTGTCGAGGAACTCGGTCAGGTCGGTGCGCAGCTTGTCGAGATCAACGCCGCACGCGCGCAGCACGGTGGCGGCGTCGCTGTCATCGGCCAGGCCGAGCAGCAGATGCTCGAGGGTGGCATATTCGTGCCGGCGCTCGCTGGCGAGCGACAGGGCACGATGGAGCGTCTGTTCGAGGTTTCGCGAGAGCATGGGGACGACGCTCCTGGTATCGATGGTGCAAGCCTGTATCGGCGGGCGGCTCGGCTAGTCGGACCGGCGGCGCCGGCACCCCGGATCATCGGCCGGGCACGGTGGCGGCGGCGCCATTCTGGCCGATCATTCTTTCAAGAATGTTCAGCACGCGCACCTGCAATCTGTGCCCGCAAAACTTAAAAAGTGGAGAGGCGGGATCAAACCCCGCCGTTTGGCCGGGCACGCGGCCGCCGGCATGTGCACAGGCCAGCCGCTCTTCGCGCGCCCGGGTCAGGCCCGGCACCGAGGCGCCAATCGTGCCCGGCCGCCCCCCCGGCCAGGCCCGGCCCTTAACGCCTGGTCAGTCCTTCTCGATCGTGCATTGCAGCGGGTGCTGGTTCTGGCGCGCCAGGTCCATCACCTGGGTCACCTTCGTCTCCGCCACCTCATAGGTGAACACGCCGCAGACGCCGACGCCGCGATGATGCACGTGCATCATGATGCGCGTCGCCTCCTCGCGGGATTTCTGGAAGAAACGCTCCAGCACATGAACGACGAACTCCATCGGCGTGTAATCGTCGTTCAGCATCAATACTTTGTACATGGCCGGCTTGCGCGTCTTGGTGCGCGCCTTCACCACCACCCCGGTGTTGGGCGTGGTGGTTCCGCTCTTGTTCTTATCCGTGTCGCTCATGCCTGCCGCTCAAACATCCCCTCCGGCCGCACGCCGCGCCAAGCCGGGCAGCAAGCATAGCGAACTCGGGTTTCCGGTGAAAACCATCTTCCTGTCGCACCTACATGGGCAGCGCCGGCGAGGCAACAAGACGCCACCGCACGCACGCCTCCCCCGGGTCACGGCCAGTGGCACGGCCAGGTCATGGCCCGCGTCCCGCGTGGTGCGCAAACGAGACGAGGCCCGGGGCTTGCGCCCCGGGCCTCGCTGCAAACCTCGAAGCGGCGCGCGATCAGGCGGCGCGGCCGAACTTCTCCACGGCCAGCGTCACGCGGGCGGTGATCGGCGCGAAAGCCTGCTCGGCGAGCTTCATCGACGCATCGGTCAGCTTGCCGGTCTGCGCGACGGCGGTCTCGACCGAGTTGCGCGTCAGGTTGGCCTGCAGGTCGATCGCCTCCTTGAGCGACTTCACGCCGGCCAGCGCCTTCATCGTCGCCACCGTCTGGTCGAGCTGGGCCTGCGCGGTGGCAGCGAAGCTCTTGGAGAGATCCTGCACGCCGGCGCTCCATATCTGGCCCGACTTCACGATCGCCTCGACGTTGCCCTGGCCGAAGGACACCATTTCCTCAGCCGTCTTGATCGCCTTGTCCATGTTCATCTTCACTTCTTCCTGGGTTTTCTTGAAGCCGGCGGCCGCGCCGGTCATGCTCGTCTTCAGTGCCGCAATGGTCTCGCCGAAGCCCTTGGTCACCGCCTCAGCCGGGGCAGCTTCCGTCTCGATCTGCTTGGTCGCCGGCTCGACGCTCTTCTTGATCGCCATGACTTTGCTCTCCATACCTTCAACCCGGGTCAGCCTCGGCGCCGCGTCCATCGTTTCGTCGCGCACCAGCCAGACCCGGTTCACGTTCATGTTGCGCTGCAACACGGGCTAGATACGCCGACCATCCGGGGTGGTCAAGAAAAATTTTGTGCGGCGCAACAAATGGCGGAAATCCGCCTCCTCACATGCGCCGCCGAAGTCTTTCGCCACCCGAGAACCGCCCTTTAACCCATTATAAAGCCGCGATTTCATATCGATTTTGGCTGGACAGGCTACCCCCCTGATCCTATGGTCGTCCGCGTCAGCCTGGGAGACCGATCGACAATGACGACGCAGCCCCACGCCTTCGCCGGCCACCCGCGCCGGCACGGATTGGCGCTGCCGGCTGCACGGCCTCTGCTGATGCTGCTCGCGATGCTGCTCGGCCTCGCCACGACCCTGCTCCTGGCCCCCGCCGCCCACGCCCAGATCGGCTCGGATCGCTACAGCTCCATCGTGATGGACGCCGCCACCGGCCGCATCCTGTGGTCAGCCAGCCCGGACGCGCCGCGCCACCCGGCCAGCCTGACGAAGATGATGACGCTCTATATGGCGTTCGAGGCGCTGCGCGACCGCCGCATCAGCCTCAACGAACTAGTCCCCGTCTCCGCCCATGCCGCCGCGATGGAGCCCACCAAGCTCGGCCTGGTGCCGGGCATGCACATCACGGTCGAGCAGGCGATCCTCGGCATGGTGACCCGCTCGGCCAACGATGCCGCCTGCGCGCTCGGCGAGATGCTCGGCGGCGGCGACGAGCTGCGCTTCGCCCGCATGATGACGCTGCGCGCCCACGCGCTCGGCATGAGCCACACCATCTACCACAACGCCTCCGGCCTGCCCGATCCCGACCAATGGACGACGGCGCGTGACCTCGCCGTACTGGCCCGCCACCTGATCCGGGACTTCCCGGCGCAGTACCATTATTTCAGCACGCCGGAATTCCGTTTCCACGGCCAGATGATCGTCGGCCACGACCACATGCTGCAAACCTACCCCGGCGCCGACGGCCTCAAGACCGGCTACACCAATGCCTCGGGGTTCAATCTCGTCACCTCGGCGGTGCGCGACCACGTGCGGCTGATCGGCGTGGTGCTCGGCGCCGCCCATCCCGGCGAACGCGACCTCCACATGGCCTCCCTCCTCGACCAGGCCTTCCGGCAATACGACGTCGGTACGCCGGTGCGCGAGGCCCGCGGCGGCGGCCTGATTGCCGCGGCGCACGCGGCCCCCGCCCCGCTGGCGCCGCACGCCCCGCTCACCGCCGACAAATGGGCCGTCCAGGTCGGCGCCTTTGCCAGCGAGGCCGTCGCCCACCGCGCCGCGGCCGCCGCCCACCGCCTGGCCGGCGCGGGGGAAACCCGGCTGTCCGAGGTGAAAATCCGCCATGGCGCGGTCTGGCGCGCCCAGGTGGTGGCCCTCACCCAAGCCCAGGCCGCCGGCACCTGCGCCGCCCTGGCCCGGCAGCACCAGCGCTGCACCACGCTCCGCCCGGAACCGGGACAGCTGACCAGCCGCTGAGCGCGCCGACCGGACACCCCCTGACGGCAAGGCCCCCTCGCGGCACACCACCCTTGCATGGCCGCCCCGGCTTGCTCATTTTGTAGCGCGGGGTCCGACACCGGTCCCCGGGACCGTCGAAGGCGGCCCAAGCTTTCGGAGCGTGATGGAACATGGACGGCCAGGCCGACGCACGACGTATCACCATCCACGCGCCGGCCGATTTCGCGCCGATGCGCGCGGCCGGGCGCCTGGCCGCCGAGACGCTGGACATGATCGGACCGCACATCGCCCCCGGCGTCACCACCGCCCGGCTCGACCAGATCTGCCACGAGTTCATCACCGCCCGCGGCGCGGTTCCGGCGCCGCTGAACTATCGCGGCTATCCGAAATCCATCTGCACCTCGATCAACCACGTCGTCTGCCACGGCATTCCCGGAGACCGCATGCTCGAGGCCGGCGACGTGCTGAACATCGATGTCACCGTCATCCTTGATGGCTGGCACGGCGATTCCAGCCGCATGTATTGCGCGGGCGCGCCCTCCACCCGGGCGCGCAACCTGCTCGACGTCACCTACGAATCCCTGCTGCGCGGCATCGCCGCGGTGCGCCCGGGCGCGACCCTCGGCGATATCGGCCACGCCATCCAGAGCTACGTGGAAGCGCAGCGTTTCAGCGTGGTGCGCGATTTCTGCGGCCACGGCATCGGCAAGCGCTTCCACGAGGCGCCAAACGTGCTCCATTTCGGCCGCCCCGGCGAGGGTCCGGTGCTCAAGCCCGGGATGTTCTTCACCATCGAGCCGATGGTCAATGCCGGCCGCCCCGAGGTGAAGGTGCTCGACGATGGCTGGACCGCCGTCACCCGCGACCGCAGCCTCTCCGCCCAGTTCGAACACATGGTCGGCGTGACGGAAGACGGCGTGGAGATCTTCACCCTCTCCCCGGCCGGTCTCGACAAGCCCCCCTATCCCACCGCCTGACGGCCATGCCCGGGCCCTATGTCACCACGCAGAAGCTGCGCTTCTGCGACACCGACAAGCTCGGCCACGTCAACAACGCCGTTTATGCGGTGATGTACGAGGCCGGGCGCGCCGAGCTGATGGACAAATGCGGCCTGCTGACCCCCGATGGGGCCTTCGGCGTGGTCATCGCCCGCCTGGAACTCGACTTCCTGCGGGAGATGAACTGGCCCGCCGACGTACGCATCGAAACCGAGGTGGCGCGCATCGGAGCCAAATCGCTGCACCTGCACCAGCGCCTCCTGGTCGAGGGGAGCCTCGTCTCGCGCGCCACATCGGTCCTCGCGGTGATCGACACCACCACCCGCCGCGCCGTGCCGATCGCCGAGGCATGGCGCGAGGCATTGGAGCACTGGCTGGCGCCACCCCCGCGCCCGGTGTGAACCACCGTCTTTGATGCGGCTTTGACTTCGCAACCCCTGCCTCCCGTGGCAGCCTGCCCCGGCATGAAGCGCGGCTTTTCCGACCAGCTTGGCCTGCTCGATCCCGCCGCCTCCACGCCGATCGGCGCGGAGGGCCATCGCGCCCGGCTGCGCCACCGCCTGCTCTCCGCCGGGCCCGCGGCACTGGCCGATTACGAATTGCTGGAGCTGGTGCTCTGCCTCGCCCTGCCCCGGCGCGACACCAAGCCGATCGCCAAATCGCTGATCGCCCGCTTCGGCAGCTTCGCCGCCGCCATCGCCGCGCCGCTCAACGACATCCGCGCCGTCGAAGGCATCGGCGATGCCGGCGCCGCCGCCCTCAAGACCGTGCAGGCCGCCGCCCTCGCGCTCATCCGCGCGGAGGTGACCGGTCAGCCCGTTCTCTCCAACTGGGACCGGCTCACCGAGTACCTCACCGCCATGATGGCGCGCGAACGCATCGAGCAGTTCCGCGTCCTCTTCCTCGACACCCGCAACCGCCTTCTCGCCGACGAGGCGCAGGCCCGCGGCACCGTCAACCACACCCCGGTCTACCCGCGCGAGGTGGTCAAGCGGGCGCTGGAACTCCAGGCCACAGCCCTCATCCTGGTGCACAACCACCCGAGCGGCGACCCCAGCCCGTCCCGCGAGGATGTGGAAATGACCCGCGAGGTCCGCCGCGCGGCCGAAGCTCTCTCGATCGTGCTGCACGACCATATCATCGTCGGCAACGGCGCGACCCTCAGCTTCCGCCGCGAGGGTCTGCTGTAGCCGAGCCGCCCGGCACCGCGCCTCTGCCATCCGCCACGCGCCAGCGGATGGCCGCCCGATCGCCGCGGGCCGTGCCATGCGGCGGCGCCCGATCACGCTCCGCCGCGCGCACCCTTTCTCCCCGCTCCGGACAGCTGCTGGCGGATCAACGCGTAGAGTGAGCCCGCCGCGGGCGAAAGCGTCTCACTCCTTCGCCGCACCAGCGCGATCGCGCGATAAAGCACCGGCTCCACCAGCGGCACCTCGATGAGCCCGGTCGCCACCGTCGTGGCATTCATCGCGGCCGGCAGAATGGCCGCGCCGACATTCTCCCGCGCCAGCGCAATGGCGCTCGGCGTACTCTCGACGACGAAGCGCCCGCGCGTATTCAGGCCCGTCCTGCTCAGCTCGCCCTCGACGATGCGCCGATTGCCGCTCGCCCCCCCGAGCGTGATCAGATCAATGCCCTTGAGGTCGGCCCACGCCACCATCTTCAGCCTGGCTGCCGGGTGCGACCGGCTGCAAACCAGAACAAAGGGATCACGCATCAGCATGTCCTCGATCAGGTCGCGCTGAATATCCTGCTGGATGTGAATGCCGAAATCGGCCTGCCCCTCCCGCACCGCCTCGGTCACCAGCGCCCCGGAGCGCTCCAGCAGGTGAATGCGATTTTCGGGAAACTTGCGGGCGTAGCGGCGCAAGGCCACCGGCAGTTGCCGAAACGCAACCGATTGCAGGGTCGCCACCGTGACGTCGCCAACCCCAAGCCGCGACGAGGTCCGCAGCCGATCGAGGCCGTGGACGAGGTCCTCGACGATCCGCCGTGCAAGCGGCAGAAACTCCCGCCCCATCGGGCTCAACGCCGTGGACCGCGTGGTGCGGTCCAGAAGGCGCAACCCGACAAAGGATTCGAGGCGCTGAACGCGCCGGGTCAGGGCTGTCTGGGTAATGAACAGATGCTCGGCGGCGCGATTGAAGCTCCCCAGTTCGGCGACATGGACGAATGCCTGCACGCCATCGATCGGTATTTTCATGCCGATTTCTCATGAAAAATTTCCACTATTGCATTTTACGCAAGACCGGATCTCTCGCAAGATGACGCCCGACGCCCAGGATCAACAACGCCGCCCGTGCACGCCGTCGCCCGCGCACCATCATGCGACATCACGGGGAAGGGATTTCGCCCATGCTGATGCGCAGCAAGCTCTTCGTCCCTGCCTCGCGCCCGGACCTGTTCGCCAAGGCGCTCGTCTCAGCGGCCGATGCCCTCTCGTTCGATCTCGAGGATGCGGTGGCCCCCGGCCAGAGAGCGCCGGCCCGCGCCCAGCTTGCCGCCTTCCTGCACGGCCTCGCGCCGAGACCGGACAAAGCCCTCATCGTCCGGGTCAATGCGTTTGGCGCCGAGGATTTCGCGGCCGATATCGACGCATTGGGCGGCGTTCCGCTGGACGTCATCAACCTGCCCAAGGCCGAGGACGATGACGCCATCGCCCAGGCCATCGCCCGCATCGAACACAGCGAGGCCTCCCATCCGCCGAAGCGCGGCGCCAGAATTCTTCTGACCATCGAGACGCCACGAGGATTGCGCAACGCCGCCCGCCTCGCCGCAATCCATCCACGGATCATGGGTCTGCAGATCGGCTACGCCGACCTGCTGGAGCCTTGCGGCATCGCGCGGTCCGACAGCGACGCCCTCGCGCATGTCCGCCTCAGCGTGCGGCTCGCCGCTGCCGAAGCCGGGGTCGCCGCCTATGACGGCGCATTCGCCGCAGTCAAGGACAGCGAGGGCTACCGCGCCGAATGTCTCGCCGCCAGGCGCCACGGCTTCGCCGGCAAGAGCTGCATCCATCCCAGCCAGATCGCCGCGGCAAACGAGATCTTCATGCCCACTCCCGATGAGATCGCCTGGGCCAGAAAGATCATGTCCGCCGAGGCGCAGGCGGATGCCCGCGGCATTGGCGCCTACCTGGTTGACGGCCACATGATCGACAAGCCCTTCGTCGCGCGCGCCCGCGCCATCATCGCCCTGGTCGACCGCCATCACACCGGAGCCGTGACATGACCGCCCTCCACGCCCGCGACTACCAGCCCGGCCGCCGCGGAACGCTCGACGGCATTCGCATTCTCGACCTGTCGCGCCTGTTCGCCGGAAACCTGCTGACCCAGATCCTCGGTGATTTCGGCGCCGAGGTGATCAAGATCGAGCCGCCGGAAGGCGACACGCTGCGGGCCTGGAAGACGGCGGGCATCGCCACGCACTGGAAGATCTATTCCCGCAACAAGAAGAGTCTGTGCCTGTCCCTGCGCGATCCCCGGGCCGGCGAGATCATCCGCAAGCTGGTGCCCTCGGCACACATCTTCATCGAAAGCTTCCGCCCCGGCGTCCTGGAAAAGATGGGCCTGTCGCCCGAGGCGTTGCTGGCGATCAATCCCTCGCTGGTCATCATCCGGATTTCCGGTTGGGGTCAGAGCGGCCCCTACGCGCACCGGCCCGGCTTCGGCACCGTCATCGAAGGCATTGCCGGCTTCGCCGCCATCAACGGATTTGCCGACCGTGAGCCGGTGCTGCCGCCGATGTATCTGGCCGATGGCGCGGCCGGACTCTACGGCGCCTCCGCCGCCATGATCGCCCTGCGTGAGGTGGAGATGAACGGCGGCCGCGGCCAGGTTGTCGATCTGCCGCTGCTCGATCCGCTCTTTGCGATCCTGAGCCCGCAATCGGCGAACTTCCGACTCACCGGCCAGGTGAAGCCGCGCTCCGGCAGCCGCTCGACCAATTCAGCCCCCCGCAACGCCTATCGGTGCCGCGACGGCCATTACGTCAGCCTCTCCGGCTCGACCCAGAAGATGACCGAACGGCTGTTCCGCGCGATCAGCCGCCCCGACCTCATCGACGATCCCCGCTTCCGCACCAATGCGGACCGTCTGCGCCATGCCGAGGAGTTGGACGCCATCATCGGGGAGTTTATCGCCGCCCGCACGCAGCCGGACACCATCGCATTCTTCGAGGCGGCCGAAGTCACGATCGGTCCGATCTATGACACGTCGCAGATCATGACCGATCCTCATGTCATCGCGCGCGAGGTGATCGCCGATTATCCGGATGCCGATATGGGCCAGATTCCGATGCACCACGTCGTGCCGCGCCTCGACCACACCCCCGGTTCCATCCGCACACCCGCCCCGACACTCGGACAGCACAACCGTGAACTGCTCGACGGAATCGGCGTGACCCCGGACGAGTATGAGGCCTTGCGGCTGGCCGGGGTCGTATGCACCGGCGTTCCGCCCGCCCGCTAGACGCCCCGCTCCTCTCGCTTCACACGCAACCGCCAAACAAGAACCGACAAAAAGGACGAAACGCATGACCACCCTGAAAATGACCGCGCCGCGCCGGCGCAGCTTCGTGGCGGGCTCCGTCTATCTGTTTGAGCGGCTGCTGCCTGATCCATTCGTCATTGCCATCGGCCTGACCTTCGCCGTCGCCGCCGCCGCGCTGCTCTTCGCGCCGAAGGGCGATCCGGTCACCGTGGTCACGTCCTGGTACGCCGGCCTGTTTGGCATCGTCGGCTTCGCTTTCCAGATGGTCATGATCCTGGTGACCGGTCACGCCCTCGCACATGCGCCGATCGTCCAGCGCGCGCTCAAATCCCTGGTCGGACTGGCCTCCACCGCGAACCAGGCCGTGATCCTGACATTCCTCGTCGCGGCGGCCGCCTCGTGGCTCAACTGGGGGTTCGGCCTGGTCGTCGGCGCGATCCTGGCGCGTGAGGTCGCCAAGCGCATCCATCTCGATTTCGGATGGCTGGTCGCCGCCGCCTATTCCGGGTGGGTCATCTGGGCCAGCGGCCCGTCGAGCTCGATCGCCCTGTCGCAGGCAACGCATGCCAACGCGCTGAACATCGTCGAGAAACTGACCGGCCACCTGCTTCCCTTCGGCGAGACCGTCTTCACCACCTTCAATCTCGTGCCGACGGCCCTGGTGGTCATTCTCATGCCGCTGGTTTTCATTCTGCTCAAACCCCGCGAGGATGAAATCGTCGCATTCGTCCCGGCCGCCGAGGAGCGGGCGGCCGCATCGCCTGCTGCCGCCAAACCGGCCGGCACTTTTGCCGACAAGGCCAACCGCGCGACGATCGTCAGCCTCTTCCTCGCCCTCC
>JAGXAV010000367.1 GCA_018971455.1 Rhodospirillales bacterium | reverse complement strand
AGGCGGATGGTCTCCTCGCTCAGCCCCTTCGGCGCGATATCCATTTCGATATCGGTCGAAAAACCCCATTTGTAGCCGCCTTCGGCGACGGCTTGCAGGGTGTCGAGCGTCTCGGCGACAGCGGGCATCGCGGCGTTCCTATTCGGCGGGCAGTGCTTCGGGGGGCAGTGATTCGACGGGACGTGATCCGGCCGCGCGGTCGGCGATCCGGAATGCCGGCGGCACCGAGGCCGCCCGCATATCCGCCAGAGTGATGGATGACAGGGCGGTCAGCATGGCGCTGTTCACCAGGTCCCAGCGGCCCTTCACGGCGCACATGCCCTGCACGTCGCAGCTTCCCATGTTGCCGTCGACGCACGCAGTCAGCGCGATCGGCCCGTCAATGGCGGCGATGACGTCCGCCACCGAAATGCCGGCGAGCGGCTTGAGCAGCCGATACCCGCCGCGCGCGCCGCGCAGCGAGGCGACCATGCTGGCGGTGGTCAGCGCCTTCAGCACCTTGGCCACGGTCGGCTCGGGCACGCCGGTCGCTTGGGCGATGCCCGGGGAGGTCTGCATCCCGTCCCCGCCGCCGCGCTGCCCCTCCTCGAGGCGGATCAGCACCACGACCGCATAATCGGTCAATTTCGATAGCCGCAACATGGCGTTGAACCCTAAGCGGACTGCAACGGTCCGGATTGAGGGGACATGGCCCATCCCCATGCCGAGGTCAAGCCCGGATCGGCGCATTTCAGCCCCTTGGGCGGGGTTTCCAACCCGGCCGGCGCCGCCTAACCTCCGGCCAGCCGAAAACCAGCCGGAGGAGCCGCCAATGTCCCCTAGCCCCATGCTCGCAGGCAAAGTCGCCGTGGTGACGGGCGCCGGCGGCGGCATCGGCCGCGAAATCGCACTGATGATGGCGCTGGCCGGGGCGCGGGTGGTGATCAACGATATCGGCGTTTCGGTCACCGGCGATGGCGGCTCTGCCACCCCCGCCCAGCAGACCAAGGCGATCATCGAGCAGCGCGGCGGAGAGGCGGTGATCAACACCGACAGCGTCTCCTCCTGGGGCAATGCGCGCCAGATCGTCCAGGCGGCGCTGGACGCGTTCGGGCGCATCGACATCGTGGTCAACAATGCCGGCATCCTGCGCGACGTGATCTTCCACAAGATGACGGAGGATGACTGGAGCAGCGTGATCAACGTGCATCTGAACGGCAGCTTCTTCGTCAGCCGCGCCGCGGCCGAGCATTTCCGCAAGCAGGAGAGCGGCGCCTTCGTGCATATGAGCAGCACCTCCGGCTTGATCGGCAATTTCGGCCAGGCCACCTACTCGGCGGCCAAGCTCGGCATCACCGCGCTGTCGAAATCCATCGCGCTCGACATGAAGCGCTACAACGTGCGCAGCAACTGCATCGCCCCCTTCGCCTGGAGCCGCATGACCGGCTCGATCCCGGCGGAGACGCCGGAGCAGAAGGCGCGCGTCGAGCGCATCAAGCAGATGACGCCGGACAAGAACGCGCCGATGGCCGTCTTCCTCGCCTCCGACGCCGCGCGCGAGGTCTCCGGCCAGGTTTTCGCCACCCGCCACAACGAGATCTTCCTGATGAGCAGCCCGCGCCCCATCCGCGGCATCCACCGCGCCGAGGGCTGGACGCCGGAGCTCATCGCCGAGCACGCCTATCCCGCGCTGAAGGCCAGCCTGATGCCGCTCGACCGCAGCGGCGAGGTGTTCTCCTGGGACCCCGTGTGAGGCGCCCGGGCGGCGCGCATGGATTTCGACCTCACCGAGGCGCAGCGCGCCTTCCAGGACAGCGTGCGCGGCTTCGCCGAGCGGCATCTGGCCAAGGGGGCCCTGGCCCGCGCCCATGACGAGCGCTTCCCCTGGGACGTGGCGCGCGCCATGGCCGAGGCCGGGCTGTTCGGCATCATGCTGCCCGAAGCCGATGGCGGCGCCGGCGGCACGCTGATGGACGCGGTGCTGGCGATGGAGCAGATCGCCTATGTCTGCCCGCGCAGCGCCGACGTGCTCCAGGCCGGCAATTTCGGCGCCTTCCGCACCTTCGCCGAATACGCGACCGCGGAGCAGAAATCCCGCTTCTTCGGCCGCCTCCTGCGCGGCGAGACCATCGCCGCCGTGGCGATGACCGAGCCCGAGGCCGGCTCGGCGCTGACCGAGCTCACCACCGCCTGCACGCCGCATGGCGAGGGGTTCCGCCTCAATGGCGGCAAGGTGTTCACCAGCAACACCGAGGATGCGGCGGTGTTCCTGGTCTATTGCCGCTTCGGCCCCGGCACGGACGGGATCGGCAGCGTCCTGGTGGAGCGCGGCATGAGCGGCTTCCGCCTCGGCGCACCGAGCCACTACATGAACGGCGAGAGCTGGTGCGCGCTGTATTTCGACGACGTCTACATCCCGCCCGAGAACGTGCTGCTGCGCGAGGGCGGCTTCCGCAAGCAGATCGCGGGCTTCAATGTCGAGCGCATCGGCAACACCACGCGCGCCCTGGCGCTGGGCGAATACTGCTTCCGCCAGGCCCGCGACCACGCCGTGACGCGCCGGCAATTCGGCCGCCCGCTCGCCGAGTTCCAGGGCCTGCAGTGGAAATTCGCCGAAATGCGGGTGGCGCTGGATGCCGCGCAATTGCTGCTCTACCGCGCCGCCAGCCGGGGCGCGGACGGCCTGCCGGACGCGCAGGACGTGGCGATCGCCAAGTTTGCCTGCAACCAGGCCGGCTGGATGGCGGCCAACGAGTCGCTCCAGGTGATGGGCGGCACCGGCTATTCGCAGGACCTGCTGCTCGAATACTGCGTGCGGAAAACGCGCGGGTGGATGATTGCCGGCGGCTCGCTGGAGATGATGAAGAACCGCATCGCCGAGGGCGTGTTCGGCCGCAGCTTCTCCCAGCGCCCGCCGCGGCCGAAGAATGGCTGATCTCGCCGCAGCACTGCTCAACCCGCGTCGCATCGCGCTGATCGGCGCCTCGTCCGAGGCATCCCGGCTCACCGCGCGCGCCCAGATCTATCTGCGCCGGCACGGCTACACCGGAGAGGTTTTCGCGATCAATCCGCGCGCCGCCGCGCTGCCCGGCGGAACGATCCTGGGTGCTACCGCCTATGCCTCGCTCGACGACGTGCCCGGCGCGATCGACTTCGCCTACGTGCTGGTCGGCACCGGGCAGGTGGAGGCCGCCATTGCCACCTGCGCCGCGCGCCGCGTGC
>JAGXAV010000366.1 GCA_018971455.1 Rhodospirillales bacterium | reverse complement strand
GACCCCCTGCACGAGCCACTGCAGGCTGGAAAGCTCGGCGTCGGTCAGGGTCTTGCCGGCGGCAAGCTTCATGGCACCCGACTGGTCCTTCAACGGACCGGTGAAGATCCTGTTCTTGCCGGCGCTGATATCGGCGACCGTCGCCTCGGCGAGCTTGCGCACATCGTCGGGCATGTTGCGCAGCGGCGCCATTTCCAGCATGCCGCTGTGGAAGCCGCCCCAGGTGTCGGTGCTCTTCCAGGTGCCGGCCAGCATCGCCTGGATGCGCTGCTCGTAATAGCCGCCCCAGTTGTTGACGATGGCGGTGAGCTGCGTCGTCGGGGCGAACTTCACCATGTCGGTGGCCTCCCCGAAACCCTTGATGCCGCGGCTGGCGGCGACCTGCAGCGGGGTCGGACTGTCGGTGTGCTGGGTGATGATGTCGCAGCCCTGGTCGATCAGCGCGCGCGCGGCATCACCCTCCTTGCCGGGATCGTACCAAGAGTTGCACATGACGAATTTCAGCTGGGCGGCGGGGTTGACGCTGCGCATGCCGAGCAGGAAGGCATTCATGCCCTGCACCACCTCGGGCACCGGGATGGAGCCGACATAGCCGGCGACGCCCTTCTGCGAGAGCTTGCCGGCAATCACCCCCTGCACGTAGCGGCCCTGGTAGAAGCGGATATCGTAGGTGGCGACGTTCTTGGCCCGCTTGTAGCCGGTGGCGTGCTCGAACATCACGCCCGGATATTGCTGGGCGGCCTTCAGCACGTAGTTCATGTAGCCGAACGAGGTGGCGAAGATCAGCTTGTTGCCCTTGGCCGCCAGGCTGGCCATCACGGTCTGCGAATCGGGGCCTTCCGGCACGTTCTCGACGAAGGTGGTGGCGATCTTGTCGCCCAGGGCCGCCACCGCCTGCTTGCGCCCCGCCTCGTGCTGGTAGGACCAGCCGAAATCGCCCACCGGGCCGAGATAGACGAAACCGACCTTGAGCGGCTCCGCCGCGCCGGCACGGCCGATCAGGCGGCTGGCGCCGGCGCCGGCCAGGCCGGTTGCGAGCAGGCGGTTGAATGCGCGGCGATCCATGCGAGCCTCCTGGGTGAACGATCCGGACGAGCATAGTCCTGGGTGGAACCGAATTCGGCAAATCCGATGCCCCGCCCTCAGCGCGCGGGATGAAAACTCCGCCCCAGGCTGGCCGGCTGGTTGAGCCGGATCAGCCGCCGGTCGCGCGAGATCAGCACCAGCAACAGCACCGTGCCCAGATAGGGCAGCGCCGAGAGGAAGGGCGACGGAATCGGCAGCCCGAAGCCCTGCACGTAGAGCGAGAGGAACATCACCGCGCCGAACAGATAGGCGCCCGCGGCGAGCCAGCCCGGCCGCCACCCGGCGAACACCACCAGGGCAAGCGCGATCCAGCCGCGCCCGGCACTCATGTCCTCCGCCCACATCGGGCTGTAGGACAGCGAGAGATAGGCGCCCGCGAGCCCGGCCATGGCGCCGCCGAAGGCGGTGGCGGCGGCGCGGATGCGCAACACCTTGTAGCCCATGGCATGCGCCGCATCATGCGAATCACCCACCGCGCGCAGCACCAGCCCGGCATGGGTGCGGGCGAGAAACCAGGCCACGCCGATGATGGCGGCGAAGGAGAAATAGACCAGCCCGTCATGGCCGAACAGCACCGGGCCCAGGAAAGGCAGATCCGACAGGCCGGGCACCCGCAGCCGGGGCAGCGTGGTTGCCGCCATGCCGACATAGCCGGCGCCGGCCAGCGCGCTGAAGCCGCGCCCGAAGATGGTCAGCGCCAGCCCGGTCGCGATCTGGTTGGCCAGCAGGCCGAGGGCGAAGAACGCGAAGATCAGCGCCAGCGCGACCCCGGCCAGGGCGGCGGCCAGCACGCCAAGCAGGGTGCTGCCGGTCACGTGGGCCACCGCGAAGCCGGCAATGGCGCCGATCAGCATCATGCCCTCCACGCCGAGGTTGAGCACCCCTGCCCGCTCGGCGAGCAACTCTCCTGTCGCTGCGAGCAGCAGCGGCGTCGCGGCGCCGATGACGCTGACGATGAAGCTGGTCAGCAGGAAGATCATGCCGCGCCCGCCCGTCGGCGCACCCGGTAGAGAATGAGCACATCGCTGCCCAGCAGCAGGAACAGCAGGATGCCCTGGAAGATCCCGGTCACCGCCGCCGGCGTGCCGAGATCGATCTGCGCCGCGTTGCCGCCGAGATACGACAGCGCCAGCAGCAGCCCGGCGAGCACCACGCCGAGCGGATGCAACCGCCCGAGAAAGGCGACGATCACCGCGGTGAAGCCGTAGCCGGGCGAGATGGTGTTGGTGAGCTGGCCGATCGGCCCGGTCACCTCGAACACGCCGGCGAGGCCGGCCATGGCGCCGCTCGCCAGCATGGCGATCCACACCAGCCGGGTCTCGCCGAAGCCGGCGAAACGGGCAGCGCGCGGCGCCTGGCCCATGACGCGAAGCTCGAAGCCGAGCACGGAGTGGCGCAGCAACAGCCACACGAGCAGCGCCAGCACCGGAGCCGCCAGGCAGCCGAGATAGATGCCCGGCGCCAGCATCGGCGTGGCCGCGCCGGCGGCGAACTCGGCGGTCTGCGGAAAGCCGAAGCCCTGCGGGTCGCGCCACGGGCCGGTGACCAGCCAGGTGAGCAGCAGCTGCGCGACATAGCTCAGCATCAGGCTGGTGAGGATTTCGTTGGCATTGAAGCGGGTGCGCAGCCAGGCGGTGATCGCAGCCCACCCCGTGCCGCCGGCGACACCGGCGACCAGGACGGCCGGATAGAGCAGCCAGAACGGAGCGTCGGGAAAGCCGAGTGCGACGCCGCCCCCGGCGATGGCCCCCAGGGTGAACTGACCCTCGGCGCCGATATTCCACACATTGGCGCGGTAGCAGACGCATAATCCGGTGGCGATCAGGATCAGCGGTGCGGCCTTGACGAACAGCGCCGCAAGCCCGCCGGCGCCGAGCAGGGGGGCGACGAAGAAGACCGCAACCGCCCGCCCCGGCGCCTTGCCGATGGCCGCGAAGAACAGCCCGACCACCAGCACGGTGAGCGCGATGGCCAGCAGCGGCGAGGCGTAGGTCCAGACGCGCGAGCGGGCGCCCCGCGGCTCCAGATCAAGCAGCATCGGCGTCCGCCATCAGCAGGCCGCTGCGCTCGATGCTCGCCTCGGCCACCGGCACCGCCGCCGACAGCCGGCCGCCGGCGATCACCG
>JAGXAV010000365.1 GCA_018971455.1 Rhodospirillales bacterium | reverse complement strand
CGGACCACAGCAACCCGATCGTGACATCGCTGATACCGTGCGCCCGACAGTGCAGCGTGGCCAGGCCGTAATAGGCGCCATGGGCGCTCTGGATCAGCGCACTCGCCGCCATTGTCAGCAGGAAAGGCCGGCTCGAGAGCAGGCGCAGACCGCCGGTGGCGCGCGGCGCGCGGGGCGGCGGACCGGCCTCGGGCACCGGCCAGAGCAGCGGAATGGCGAGCGCGTAGCACAGGGTCAGCGCCAGCGGCACGATGCGCGCGCCGAACCCGGCCACCAGCGACCCCGCCGCCGCCGTCGCCGCCATGAAGGCGAACGAGCCGACAGCCCGCACCCGGCCATAATCGAGCCTCCCATCCCCGGCCAGGGCCAGCGCCAGCGTGTCGGTGAGCGGCATCAGGGCGGCGGCGGCCATGCCCTGAAGGGCGGTGACCAGCAGCAGCGGCGCGAACCCCGCGGCGGGCAGGTAGGCCGCCGAAAAAAATGCGGTCAGCGCCGTCGAGGCGAGCAGGACCGGTCGCCGCCGCCCGACACCGTCGGCGATCCAGCCCCAGGCCGGCACGGCAAGCAGGCGGCACAGCGTCGCCAGGCCGAGCACCTCGCCGATA
Source organism: Rhodospirillales bacterium (assembly GCA_018971455.1). Lineage (GTDB taxonomy): Bacteria > Pseudomonadota > Alphaproteobacteria > Acetobacterales > Acetobacteraceae > REEB85. The sequence continues at coordinate 2,611 of JAGXAV010000365.1, read as the reverse complement.
TCGGCCGGCGTCAGGCCGCGCACCGTCAACCAGACGGGCAGGAACGCCGTGCTGAAACCGGCGGCGACGTAGATCGGCACCAGGGAGGCGGCCAGCAGAAACGCCGCCGGCCGAATTCGGCAGATTCTCAGGATACTGCCGGCTCCACGCTCGCGCGCTCGCGGATCTTCCGCGCCATGGCCGCGATGCCGTTGCCGCGATTGGTCGAGAGCGCCTCGAGCAGGCCCAGTTCCTTGAGAAACACCGGGTCGGTCGCCACGATCTCGGCCGGCGTGCGGCCGGAATAGACGCGCAGCAGCAACGCCACCAGCCCGGAGACGATGGCCGCGTCCGAGGCGCCGGCGAAATAAAGGCGCCCCGCGCGCAGCACCGCCTCCATCCACACCCGGCTCTGGCAGCCCGGCACGCGATGGGCGTCATCGGCCCAGGCATCCGGATAGGGCGGCAGCTTGCGCCCGAGTTCGATGATGTACTGGTACCGCTCCATCCAATCGTCGAACACGGCGAGTTCCTCGCCGATGGCGGCGATGGCGTCGGCCGCGCTCGGCTCTTCGGGAACGAGGAAGGGATCGCTCATGAGCGCCATGTGCGAGCGTCGGGCCCGCCAGTCAAGCTAGCGTGCCGCGTGGACGTCCGCTTCGGTGGGCGTCCGCGCATAGGCGTTGCCGAAATGCGTGCGGATATAGGCCACCACCTCGGCCACCTGCCGATCGGACAAGGTGGCGGCGAATCCCGGCATGGCCCCCGCGCCATGCAGCACCATTGCGATCGGGTAGGCCGGATCAGCGAGCCGCGCATCCTGTGCCAGGGCGGGATAGGCGCCGGCGCCGACCGCGCCGCGCCCGTCGGCCATGTGGCAGCCCGCGCAGATGCCGCTGTAGATTTCGCGCCCGCCGGCCTCGGTGAAATGCGTCCGGCTGCCGAAGCTCTGCGCCGCCGCCGGGTGCGCTGCGACAAGCAGCGAGATGAGCAGCCGCTTCATGGCGCCACCACGCGCCGGTGCAAGCGCGCAATGGCATCGAGCGACGACAGGATGGCGCCCTCCTGCCAGGCCGGGATGTAGGAGGCATGCTCGCCGGCCAGCACGATGCGCCCGTCAATGGCGCAGAGATCGCGGTAATGCGCCGCGCGGGACTCCCGGCTCCACAGGCCGAAGCAGCCCATCGTCCATGGCACGCGATGCCAGCCGACGGCCATACCGCTCAGGAACTCGGCGTGATACTGGGGATGGATCTGCGCGCCATCGGCCACCGCGCGCGCCACCCGCGCCGCCGGGTCGAGGGCGGTGAACTCGTACGCGTAGGGGCCGAACGCATAGGCGCCGAGCAGCACCCCCGGACCATCGGCGAAATAGCCGGTATTGGGATAGCCGATCATGGTCACCGGCAGATCGGTGTAGGAGATGCCGCCATAGATGGCCTCGTCCTCCTCCCAGAACCGCCGGCGGAATTGCAGGCCGATCTTCAGCCCGGGCGCATAGGGCAGGGCGGCGATCGCGGCCTTCATCGGCCCGCCGACCTGGATGTCGATCTGATTCAGGACCGAAAGCGGAATGGTGCAGACGCACCAATCGGCGTGTGCCTGCCGGGTGCTGCCATCCGTCCGATCCGTATAGGTGACCGTCACGCCCCGATCGTCCTGATGGATCGCCCCGACGCGCGCGTTGTAGCGAATGAGGTCGCCGACGGCGCGCACGAAGCCACGCGCGACCATGTCCATCCCGCCGACCGGCTGGAACAGCGTCGTCTGGTAGTCATATTCCATGCCGGTGGCGAGCGCGCGCCAGAACCCGGCACGCAAAAGATCGGCCAGTGCCAGGGGCTGGGAGGCGATCGGCTCCGCCGTCAATCCGCCACCTGGCGGCCGGGCCCAGCCGCGCCGTTGGCTTGCGGCGCGGCCGGGCCTGTATCGGTAGTCGGCCCCGAGCGCGCCCCAGCCACGCAGGGAGTCCAGCAATCGCCCGGCATCCTCGGCGGTCAGCGTGGCATCGAGCGCATGCTGGTCGGTCGCCTTGGCCAGCAGCTCGGCGATGCCGCCGTTGAAATCGGCCTGCACCGCGCCGAGGCGCTGCGGCTTGCCGCCGAATACGCCCCGGGCATGCAGATAGGCGTTGTGATTGACCTGGATGAACGGCTCGAGCGTCACGCCCAGGCGCCGGCAATAATCGAGCAGCGCGCGATGGTGGTAGGGAATGCGCCACGGGCCGGGGTTGAGGTAGAGCCCGTCCGCGAAATCGCAATGCTGGGTGGCGCCCCCGAGTTCGGTGTAGGTATCGCCGCCGCGGATCGTCCAGGTGCGGCCGCCGGCACGGGCGTTGTATTCCAGCACCTGCACCCGGTAGCCGGCGCGGCGCAGCTCCAGCGCCGCCACCATGCCGGCGACGCCGGCGCCGAGCACCAGCACCGAGGCGCCCTTGGGATCGCCATCCAGGCGGATCGGCCCGGCATAATCGCTCGCCGCGGCCTGGCCGAGGGCCGTCATGGCGAAATACATTGCGGCACCGCCGCCGGCCGCCCCGATCAGCGCCAGAAGATCCCGCTTGCGCATCGCAGTCTCGTCGGCCATGCCGTTCTCTCCCGTGGCACGAGGAAATGCTATCGCGCGGCGCGCC
>JAGXAV010000364.1 GCA_018971455.1 Rhodospirillales bacterium | reverse complement strand
CGCGGCGCCCACCAATTGTTCCCCTCGCCGGACGGCAAGCTGATCTACGTCAACAACCGGGTGGACAGCACCGCGGTCGCGCTCGATGCGCGCACGCTCAAGGAGGTGCGCAGCTACAAGCTGCCCGGCGGGCCGGATGATCTGGTCTTCGCGCCGGACGGCCATATCTGGTTCACCATGCGCTTCGCCCATCGCGTCGCCGTGCTCAACCCCGCCACCGGCGATGTCCGCACCATCGAGGTCGGCCGCTCGCCGCACGGCATCTTCCTCAACGCGGCCGCCACGGTGAAATAGACGTGTCGCCCATCGACCTCGCTGCCGGCTGGTTGCAGGAGCAGGTGATGCTGCCGGCGCTCTACGCGCTCGGGCTGATGCGCTGGGAGGATATCTCCTTCGGCTGGGCGCTGTTTGCCGTCTATGGCCTGGCGCAGGTCATCATCACCTTTGCCGTCTGCCTGCCGCTGGAGCGCTGGCGCCCGGTGGAGCGCTGGGAGGATGGCCGCGCCGTGCTGGTGGACGTGCTCTACACGCTGATCTCGCGCGTCGGCCTGCTGCCGCTGGTGACCTTCGTGCTGTTCTACAACCTCCAGGTCTCGTTGAACGGCTGGATGACCGATCACGGCTACGTGCCGCCGACGCTGGAGGGATTGTTTCCGTTCCTGCTCGGCCGGCCGGTGGCGACCTTCATCGCCTACGTCATCATCCTCGATTTCTTCGACTATTGGCGCCACCGGCTGAGCCATGTCTTCAACTGGTGGTACGGCCTGCACGCGCTGCACCATGCGCAACGGCAGATGACCTTCTGGTCCGATGACCGCAACCACCTGCTCGACGATATCATCGCGTTCGTCTGGTTCACCGCCATCGCTCTGCTGATCGGCATTCCGCCGATGCAGTTCCCGCTGCTGGTGCTGGTGCAGCGCTTCCTGGAGAGCCTGTCGCACGCCAATGTGCGCCTCTCCTTCGGCTGGCTCGGCGAGCGGCTGCTGGTCTCGCCGCGTTTCCACCGCGCCCATCACGGCGTCACCGCGGCGGGCATGAAGAGCATCAATTACGGCGCCATCCTGCCCTGGTGGGACATGCTGTTCGGCACCGCCGATTTCTCCGCCGACTTCGTCGCCACCGGCGACCCGACGGCCGAGGAGGCGATGGCGACGGGCAGCTACCTCGCCCAGCAATGGGCAGGGGTGAGGCGGCTGGTGGGCAGCGCGGGCGGGGGCGTGGCGCGCCTGCGGTAGGCGGACGGCCAGGTCGGGTTACGGCGTCTCGGCACAGCTACGCAGCACGTCCGCGCCGACCAGGTTCCAGGTGGTGATGCCGCCCACCATGATGACCTGCACCAGCCCCTCGGCCAGTTCCGGCACGCTCAGCCCCAGCGCCATCGCCGCCTTGGCGTGGCTCTGCGCGCCCTTGGCATTGCCGGCCAGCGTGTCCAGCAGGGCGAAGATCAGCTCCTTGGTCTTGAGGTCGAGCGCCGCCGCCGGGCGGTCCTGCATCAGCGCGTGGCGCATCAGCCCGTAGCCGGCGAAGGCGCCGGGCGCGTGCCGGTGGAGCAGCTGGAACTGCTCCGGCACGCGGCCGAACGTCGCCATGAAAGAGGCGAGGCCGGCCTCGGCCGCCTCATCGGTGAGCTGGCTCATGCCGCCATCCAGGGCGGTGTCGGCAGGCCCTTGCCGCGCAGGAACTCCGGGTTGAACAGCTTGGACTGATAGCGCGCGCCGCCGTCGCACAGGATGGTGGCGATGGTGTGCCCCGGCCCCATTTCGCGCGCGACCCGGATGGCGGCGGCGACATTGATGCCGGCCGAGCCGCCGACCGACAGTCCCTCATGGATCAGCAGGTCGAACACCTGTTCCAGCGCCTCGGCGTCCTGGATGCGCACCGCGTCGTCGATCGGCGCGCCCTCCAGATTGCCCGGCACGCGCGACTGGCCGATGCCCTCGGTGATCGAGCTGCCCGAGACGGTGAGGTCGTTGCTCTTCACCCAGCCGTAGAGGCCGCTGCCCTCGGGGTCGGCCAGCACGATGCGCACGCCGGGCCGGCGCAGCTTGAGCGCCATCGCCACCCCGGCCAGCGTGCCGCCCGAGCCGCAGGAGCAGGTGAAGGCGTCGATCTGCCCGCCGGTCTGGTGCCAGATCTCCTGACCGGTGGTGCGCCGATGCCCCTCGCGATTGGCCAGGTTGTCGAACTGGTTGGCCCATACCGCGCCCATCTCCTCGGCGAGGCGGCGCGAGACATGGACGTAGTTGCCGGGATCCTTGAAGGGCTTGGCCGGCACCAGGCGCAGATCGGCGCCGATCATGCGCAGGAACTCGATCTTCTCCCGGCTCTGCGTCTCCGGCATGACGATGACGCTGCGATAGCCGCGCGCATTGGCCACGAGCGTGATGCCGATGCCGGTGTTGCCCGCCGTGCCTTCGACGATGGTGCCGCCGGGCTTGAGCGTGCCGCGCGCCTCGGCGTCCTGGATGATGGCCAGCCCCGCGCGGTCCTTCACCGAGCCGCCGGGGTTCATGAACTCCGCCTTGCCGAGGATGGTGCAGCCCGTCGCCTCCGAGGCGCGGCGCAGGCGGATCAGCGGCGTGTTGCCGATGGCGGCCGCAAGATCGGCGGCGACCGGCGGGGCCACGGTGAGGTGGGGGGCGATGTCCATGGCGATGTCTCTGGCTTCTTCCCGGTTGAACCCGCGTGCGGGGCATGCGAATGGCTTCATCATCTTCCGGAGATCGCCCATGGTCGAGAATATTCCCGTACAGCAGGTCTGGAATGCGCTGGCCACCGACCCGGCCGCCCAGCTGGTCGATGTGCGCACCGATGCGGAATGGAGCTATGTCGGGCTCACCGATCTCTCGGCGCTCGACAAGCAGCCCGTCCTCATCGCCTGGCAGATCTTCCCCGCCATGCAGGTCAATGGCGATTTCGTGGCGCAGCTGAAACAGGCGGGCCTCACCCCTTCGCAGCCGATCTATTTTCTCTGCCGCAGCGGGGTGCGCAGCCTGGCCGCGGCGGCGGCCGCGCAGGCGGCCGGGTTCCCGCATTCCTACAATATCGAGCACGGCTTCGAAGGGCCGCCGGACGGGCAAGGCCATCGCGGCCGCGTCAGCGGATGGAAGGCCGAGGGCCTGCCCTGGCGGCAGCGCTGAGCGCACGGCGATGATGGTTCCGGTCTTCGAGACGGTGCAGGATGCCGGCATCGTCACCTGGCGGTTTGTCCGCAC
>JAGXAV010000363.1 GCA_018971455.1 Rhodospirillales bacterium | reverse complement strand
GGCAGCAGCGGGGGCGGGGCGCGCGCGGCGCTGGGCGGCGGCGGCGCGCTGCGCCAGCCGATCACCGAGGCGGCGCCGGCGGCCACCCCGGCAGTCACCCTGGCGGCCACGCCGGCGCCCGGCCCGCATCTGGCCAATTTCCGCGATGTCGCCGCCCTGGTCGCGGCCAGCCGTGAGCCGATGCTGCACGGCCATCTGGTGCATTCCGTGCATCTCGTGCGCTTCGCCCCGCCGGTGATCGAGCTGCGCCCCGAGCCGGACGCCCCGCGCGACCTCGCGGCCCGGCTCGCCGCCTTGCTGGGAGAGGCGACCGGCACGCGCTGGACCATCGCGCTTTCGGCCGCCGCCGGCGAGCCCACCCTCGCCCAGCAGGGCCAGGCCGCCGACACCGCCCGGCGGGCAGAGGCGGCCGAGCACCCGCTGGTGCGGGCGATCCTGGAGGCCTTCCCCGGCGCGCGCATCGAGGCGGTGCATGACGCGCGGGCGGATGCCTACGGCCTGCTCGACGAGCCGCCGGAACCCGCCGCCGACATGCCGGATTTCGCGCCCACGGACGCGGCGCCGGTCGATGACGAAGATGATTTCTGGGAGAATGAATGATGAAGAACCTCGCCGGCCTGATGAAGCAGGCCTCCCAGATGCAGCAGAAGATGGAGGAGATGCAGGCGCGGCTGGAGGCCAGCAGCATCGAGGGCAGCGCCGGCGCGGGGCTGGTGCGCGTGGTGCTGTCGGGCAAGGGCGCGCTGCGCAGCGTCGCCATCGACCCCAAGCTGGCCGATCCCGCCGAGATGGAGATGTTGCAGGATCTGCTGGTGGCCGCGCACGCCGATGCGCGGCGCAAGATCGACGCGGCGGCGGCCGAGGAGATGCAGAAGATGACCGGCGGGCTCAACCTGCCGCCGGGCATGAAGCTGCCCTTCTGAGCCGGGCCCGATGGGCGGCCCGGAGATCGAGCGGCTGATCGGCCTGCTGGCGAAGCTGCCCGGGCTCGGCCCGCGCAGCGCGCGGCGGACCGCGCTGCGGCTGCTCCAGCAGCCCGAGGCGCGCATGCTGCCGCTGGCGGCCGCCCTGGCCGAGGCGGCGCGGGCGGTGCGGCCCTGCGGCCTGTGCGGCAATCTCGACAGCGCCGATCCCTGCACGATCTGCACCGACGCGGATCGCGATGGCGGGCTGATCTGCGTCGTCGAGGGCGTCGGCGATCTGTGGGCGCTGGAGCGCGCGCATGTGCATCGCGGCCGCTACCACGTGCTCGGCGGCACGCTCTCGGCGCTGGCCGGCATCGCGCCGGAGGATCTCAACGTGGCCCCGCTGCTGGCCCGCGCGCGCGCGGGCGGGGTGCGCGAAATTATCCTCGCCCTCGGCGCCACGGTCGATGGGGCGACCACCATGCACTGGCTGACCGAGAAGCTGCGCCCGCTGGGGGTCGCGGTCAGCCGCGTCGGCCAGGGCATGCCGATGGGCGGCGCGCTGGACGTGCTCGATGACGGCACCCTGGCCGCCGCGCTGCGCGCCCGCCAGCCGCTGTGACCCGCTGCCGCGGGGCGGGCGGGCGCGCCGGGCGTGCCGTTCAGCCGGCGTGCTGCTTCACCCAGGCGACGTAGCGGTCCATCCAGCCCTGCAGGAAGCCCTTGCTGGCCGGACCGATGTCGCCGGCCTCATCGAACAGGCCCTCCTTGGCGTGAATGAAGGCTTCCGGCGCACCCAGGGTGGGCACGTCGAGATAGGCGAGGATGTTGCGCAGATGCTGCTGGGCCATCGCCGTGCCGATGGCGCCCACCGACGCGCCCAGGATGCCGGCCGGCTTGCCCGCCCAGGCGCTCTTCCCATACGGGCGGGAGGCGTGGTCGATGGCGTTCTTGAGCACGCCGGGGATCGAGCGGTTGTATTCGGCGGTGGCGAACAGCAGCCCCTGCGAGCCGGCGATCTGCGCCTTCAGCCGCTTGACGCTGTCGGCCTGGTTGGCGTCGTCATCCTGGTTGTAGAGCGGCAGGTCGCCGATCTGGGCGTGGGTGAAGGTGAAGCCGGCCGGCGCCAGCTTCGCCACGGCGGTGGCCAGCTTGCGGTTGAAGGAATCGCGGCGAAGGCTGCCGACGATCACGGCGATGTTGTACTGGCTCATGCTTGCTCCCGGGCAATGCTTTGGGGGTGGGCTCCGGGGCGAGGCTAGCATGCCGGCCGCCCCGGTTGTCGAGCCGGCGCGGGCGCGCCTGGACAGAGGCAATGTTATATTATAACGAAAGCGCCGGTTCGACAGGGCGCCGCACGCGCCAGCCAGGAAATGCCGGATGCGCGCTGTGCTCCTCGTTCTGCCGCTGGCCGGGCTGCTCGCCGGGCTGCCGGCCGCCTGGCCCCGCCCGGCCCGCGCGGCACCCGCGCCCATCGGCCTCGTCGCGGCGGAGAATGTCTATGGCGACGTCGCCGCGCAGATCGGCGGGGCGGAGGTGAGGGTCACCAGCGTCCTCGCCAATCCGAGCCAGGACCCGCATCTGTTCGAGGCCAGCCCCTCGGTGGCGCGCGCCGTCTCGGCCGCCCGCATCGTGGTGGCGAACGGGCTGGGCTACGATCCCTGGATGGGCCGGCTGGCCGCCGCCGCCGGCGCGCCCGGGCGGGTGTCGATCGTCGTCGCCGACCTGCTCGGCCGCAAGCCGGGGGACAATCCGCATGTCTGGTACGATCCGGCGGCGATGCCCGCCTTCGCGCGCGCGCTGACCGCGGCGCTGTGCGCGATCGACCCGCCCCATGCCGGCGCCTATCAGGCGCGGCTGGCCCGCTTCACCCGCTCCCTGGCACCGATCGCCAGCCGCATCGCCGAGCTGCGCACCCGCTTCGCCGGTACTCCGGTTACGGCGACCGAGCCGGTGTTCGGGACGATGTTCGCCGCCCTCGGCCTGCGTGTGCGCAACACCGGCTTCCAGATCGCCGTGATGAACGGGACCGAGCCGAGTGCCGCCGACATGGCGGCGTTCGAGCGTGACCTGCGCGGCCATGCCGTCCGCCTGCTGGTCTTCAACCGCCAGGCCAGCAGCCCGATCGCCGAGCGCATGGCGCGGCTGGCGCGCGAGCAGGGCATTGCCGTGCTGGGCGTCACCGAGACCGAGCCGCCCGGCACCACCTACCAGGCCTGGATCGCGGGCGCGCTCGACGCCGTCGCCCGCGCGCTGGCCGGCCCCGCCGGATGAGCGCGGACGACGCCATCCGCTTCGAGGACGTCACCCTCGCCGTGGGCGGGCGGGC
>JAGXAV010000362.1 GCA_018971455.1 Rhodospirillales bacterium | reverse complement strand
AGCGTGCTGGTGACCCCGGGCGACGCGGTGCGCCGCGGCCAGGCGCTGATCGTGCTGGAGGCGATGAAGATGGAGCTCACCCTCTCGGCCGCGATGGACGGGGTGGTGGCCAGCCTGCGCTGTGCCGAGGGCGACATGGTGCAGGAAGGCGTGGACCTGGTGACCTTCGAGGAGCCGGCGACAGCATAGATCGCAATGTTGCGGCGCAGCGTACGACAGAAAATTGCGTGATGGCGCCTCGCCCGATGGAAAGGGCGGGGCGGCGGCCCGCGCCGGCGACGGGAACGGTCTATTTTTGCCGTCCCGCATTTGGTGCTTGGACAGGCCAGCACGGCTGCCCTAACTTGACTCAAGGGAAGCAGCAAAAAAGGTGATGTCATGAAGCATTCGGCCGTCACCCTCGATGACAAATATGCCACCGACAGCACGCGGTTCTTCCTCACCGGCACCCAGGCGCTGGTGCGCCTGCCGCTGCTCCAGCGCCAGCGCGATCTCGCCGCCGGGCTGAACACGGCCGGCTACCTCTCCGGCTATCGCGGCTCCCCGCTCGGCCAGGTGGACATCCAGCTCTGGCAGGCGCGCGAGCATCTCGAGGCCAATCACATCCAGTTCCGCCCCGGCGTGAACGAGGAACTGGCCGCCACCGCCATCTGGGGCACGCAGCAGGTGCCGCTGCTGCGCGGGGCGAAGTATGACGGGGTGTTCGCCTACTGGTATGGCAAGGGCCCCGGCGTGGACCGCAGCGGCGACGTGTTCCGCCACGCCAATTCCTTCGGCACCGCGCGCCATGGCGGCGTGCTGATCCTCGCCGGCGACGACCATGGCTGCAAATCCTCCACCCTGCCGCACCAGAGCGAGCCGGCGCTGATCTCGGCCTCGATGCCCGTGCTGGTGCCGGCCGATGTGCGCGACATCCTCGAGCTCGGCCTGCATGGCTGGGCGATGTCGCGCTGGTCCGGCCGCTATATCGGCTTCAAGACGGTGGCCGACGTGGTGGACAGCTCGGCCTCCGTCGCGTTCGACCTGCACGGCCTGCAGATCCGCCTGCCCGAGGGCCCGCACCCGGACGCCAATTACCGCCTGCCAGACCCGCCCATGGAGCAGGAGGCGCGGCTCTTCGCCATCGGCCTGCCCGCCGCCCAGGCCTATGCGCGCGCCAACGGGCTCGACCGCATCACCATGAACCCGCCGGGCGCGCGGCTCGGCATCATCACCGCCGGGAAATCCTATCACGACACGCGCCAGGCGCTGGCCGAACTCGGCGAGCCGGGGGGGATCCGCCTGCTCAAGCTGGCGCTGGTCTGGCCGATCGATCCGGCGATCATCCGCCGCTTCGCCGAAGGGCTCGATGAGATCGTCATCGTCGAGGAGAAGGCACCGATCATCGAGCAGCAGGTGCGCGACATCCTCTACGACAGCGCCACGCACCCGCGCGTGCTCGGCAAGCGCGACGAGGTTGACCGGCTTTTCCTCAAGCGCGGCGGCGAGTTTTCCTCCTCCGAGCTGGCGCTGGCCATCGGCGCGCGCGTCGCCCGCTTCGCCGATGGCGAGGCGCTGCGCGCCCACATGCAGGCGCTGCGCGCTCAGGCGCAGGTCGCCGAGCGCATCGAGGTGGCGGCCCTGCGCCGGCCCTATTTCTGCTCCGGCTGCCCGCACAACACCTCGACCAAGGTGATCGACGGCAGCCGCGCGCTGGGCGGCATCGGCTGTCACACGCTGGCGCTGTGGATGGACCGCAGCACCGACACGTTCAGCCAGATGGGCGGCGAGGGCATGGCCTGGCTCGGCCAGGCGGCGTTCACCGAGGAGAAGCACGTCTTCGCCAATCTCGGAGACGGGACCTACTATCATTCGGGATTCATGGCGATCCGCGCGGCCCAGGCCTCGGGCGTCAACATCACCTACAAGCTGCTGTTCAACGACGCGGTGGCGATGACCGGCGGCCAGCCCTTCGACGGCCCGCTGACCGTGCCGCAGATCACCCGCCAGCTCGCCGCCGAGGGCGTCGCGCGCATCGCGGTGGTCACCGACGAGCCGGAGAAGCACGAGGGTGCCAAGGATTTCGCGCCGGGCGTGAGCATCCATCACCGGCGCGACATGCAGGAGGTGGAGCGGCAGTTCCGCGACACCAAGGGCACCACCGTCATCATCTACGACCAGACCTGCGCCTCGGAAAAGCGGCGCCGGCGTAAGCGCGGCACCTATCCCGACCCCGCTAAGCGCGCCTTCATCAACGCGGCGGTGTGCGAAGGCTGCGGCGATTGCTCGCGGACATCGAACTGCCTTTCGGTGCAGCCGCTGGACACCGAGTTCGGCACCAAGCGGCGCATCGACCAGTCGAGCTGCAACAAGGATTTCTCCTGCGTCGAGGGATTCTGTCCGAGCTTCGTCACCGTGCATGGCGGCAAGCTGCGCAAGCCGGCGCGGGCGGCCGCTGCGGAGATCGCGCTGCCTGACCCCGCCCTGCCCGCGCTCGACCGGCCCTTCGATATTCTCGTCACCGGCATCGGCGGCACCGGCATCGTCACCATCGGCGCGCTGATCGGCATGGCCGCGCATCTGGACGGCAGCCACGTCACCGTGCTCGACCAGATGGGCATGGCGCAGAAGGGCGGCAGCGTCTTCAGCCATATCCGCCTTGCCGCCGACGAGGCGCAGCTGCACGGGTTGCGCATCGGCCAGGGCCATGCCGACCTGCTGCTCGCCTGCGACATGGTGGTGGCCGCGGGCAAGGAGGGGCTGGCGACACTGCGGCGCGGCGTTTCGCGCGTGGTGCTCAACACCCACGAGGTGCCGACCGGCGATTTCGTGATGCACACCGACACGCGTCTGCCCGCGGCGCGGCTGCGGCGCAGCATCGTGGAGGCGGCGGGCGCGGAGAATGTCGACCAGGTGGAGGCGAGCGCCCTCGCCACCGCCCTGCTCGGCGACGCCATCGCCACCAATCTTTTCCTGCTCGGCTATGCCTGGCAGAAGGGGCTGGTGCCGCTCGCCCATGACAGCCTGATGCGCGCCATCGCGCTGAACGGCACCGCAGTCGAGGGCAACCAGGCGGCCTTCGCCTGGGGCCGCCGCGCCGCCGTCGATCCGCAGGGCGTGGCTCGGGCCGCCGGCATCGACACCACCCCGCGCACGCCGCCCACGCTGGAGGAGCTGGTCGCCTCCCGCGCCGCCCACCTCACCGCCTACCAGAACCGCCGCACGGCGCGGCGCTATCAGGCGCTGGTGGCGCGCGTGCAG
>JAGXAV010000361.1 GCA_018971455.1 Rhodospirillales bacterium | reverse complement strand
GTTCAGCCCGGTGCCCGGGCCGCGCCTGCTGATCCGCCCCGACAGCGGCATCCCGCCCGCCGCCCTGGCCCGGGCGCTGGCCCAGGCCGGCGAGGAGCTCGACCTCTCCTCCGTCCACGTCACCTTCTGCACCGAGCCGGAATGGACCGCGCTGGGTGCCGCCGGCTGGCTGCAACGCACCGGCATGCAGTTCCACTGGGAGAATGCGGGCTATGGCGATTTCGAGGAGTTCCTCGCGGCATTGAACGCGCGCAAGCGCAAATCGCTGCGCCGCGAGCGCCGCGACGCGCAGGCCGCCGGCCTCGAATTCGTCGCCCTGCGCGGCCCCGAGATCACCGCCGCGCAATGGGATGCCTTCTTCGGCTTCTACCGCGCCACCGTCGATCGCAAATGGGGCAGCGCCTACCTCACCAAGCGCTTCTTTCCGCTGCTCGGCCAGCGCCTCGGCGAGCAGGTGGTGCTGATGCTGGCGCTGGACCACGGCAAGCCGGTCGCCGGGGCGCTGAACCTGATGGGCCGCGACGCGCTTTACGGCCGCAACTGGGGGTGCCGCGGCGACTGGCCGTTCCTGCATTTCGAGCTGTGCTATTACCGCGCGATCGACTTCGCCATCGCCCATCGCCTCGCGCGGGTCGAGGCCGGCGCGCAGGGCGAGCACAAGATCCAGCGCGGCTACCTGCCGCGCCCCACCTGGTCGGCGCATTTCCTGCGCCATGGCGGGCTGCGCCGCGCGGTGGCCGATTTCCTGGTGCATGAGCGCGCCGAGAAGCAGGCGGAGATGGCCGCACTGGCCGAGCTCTCCCCGTTCCGCAAAGCCGGTGACCCGCCGGCGGCCTGACCCCACGCCCGCTTGCGCTCAGGCGGCCGCTAATGCGCCGAGGAAGTCGCGGATCACCTGCACGCGCACGGGCTTCGCGGCGGTGTAGACGGCCCGCAAGCCCTGCGCGCGCCCCAGCGTGCGGCCCATCTCGAGCCAAGAATCGCCATGCCCGGTGACCAGCAGCACGGGCAGCGCCGGATCGTAGGCGGCGATATCCTTCAGCGCCTCGTAGCCGTCCTGGCCCGGCATCATGACATCGACGATGACGCAGTCCGGCCGGTGGATCTCGAGCAGCGCCAGCATGTCGAGGCCGCCTTCGGCCACCTGCGCCATCGCCCCGCAGGCACGACAAAGGTCGGCGAGCGTCGCCGCGACATCCGGCCGGTCATCCACCACCAGCACGTTCACCCGCGTCGTCTCCATCCCGTCCCGCACCACCGCTCACGCGCGCTGACTCCGCCGAGCCGGATCGCGCGCGGACTCGCTTTGAAACAAGCGACGCAAGTTCCATACCATTCCGATGATCGCTTGCTGACCAGTCACTTGTGGGCCATCGCGGTCAACGACAAGGCGGCGGTGTAAATTTCTCCGACAGGGCGCGCCGGGCGCCATTCGGATGAACAGGCTCCAGACAGCATGGAGGCCGGGGGATTCTTCGTCCGATCCGGCTGGCGGCGACGCGGGCGGGGCGGATCGGGCGGCGTTCTAGCCGGCCGCGATTGCGCTGCGCAGTGCCACGGGTTCGGCGACATGCGCCAGCTTTTCCAGCGTTTCGCCCGAGCCGCGGATCAGCACCGTGCCGTAGCCCAGCACCCGGCCGGCGACATCCTGCTCGACATCCACCGACTCGATCATGCTGACATTCATCTCCGCCGTGTGGCGCGAGACGATGCCGTGCTTGTAGAGCACGCGCCGGTCGGTGACGACGATTTCGGTGGTGCGCCGGTTGAGCCAGGTCACCAGCAACATCGCGACCGCGATCACGAAGGTCACGGCCGCCGCGCGGACCATGGAGCCGTGCAGCGGTGCCGCCCCGAAGCCGAGCGCCAGCATCAGCATGACGTCGGCGGCCAGCAACGCCACCAGCGCCCGCACATAGATCGTCCAATGCAGCGTGCCGACCGCCTTGACGGTCTCGCCCGGCTGCAGAACCTGGGTGTAGTACGCCATCGCCGCATCTCCCGCTACGCATCCTGTCTTGCGCGATGGCGGTTAAGGTCGCGTCAAGCGCGGCCGGACGGGCGAAAGGAGCGGGCGAAAGGCGCGGGCGGAAAGAACGGGCAAAAAGATCGGGGCCTGACGGCTCTCGCCGCCAGGCCCCGCTCCCTCACGCAACAATCCGATGGGCAGGCTGGCCCGGCGCCTGGGGTACCAGACGCCGGGCCGCCGGATCAGAAGGCCAGCCAGGAGAAGATATACAGCGTGTTGTTGTCCGCCGCGTTGCGGCCGGCACCGTCGTAGTTCTTGGCGGCACCGTTGAACTGCGTGTAGGCGACATATTGCACGCCCAGCTTGAGGTTGGTCCAGGGCGAACCCCACGCGCCTTGCTTGCCGAACGGCACCCAATCGGCCTCCAGCAGGAAGGCGTTGCTGTTCGGCTTGCTGTTGGCGTTCCCGCTGTAAAGGATGGGATTCTGCGGGCCCCAGCTCTTCTGCCATCCGAGCGTGAAACCGTAGGTGTTTTGATACCAGTAGGAGGCCTCAAGACGGAACTGGTTCAGCGAGTAGTTGGAGCCGAGCGTGGTTCCGTTGGCATTGTTGCTTGCCGCCGTGCTGCCCTTGAGCTGCTGATCCTCGTTCACGTAGATGCCGTAGATCGACCAGGTGTTGGTGCCGTCGCCATACCACTGGTAACCGCCATCGATGCCGAGGTCGGTGTACTGGTCAGACCCGTTGGAGCGGTCCGCCACACGCCCGCTCGCCGGGAATGCGCTTGCCTGCATGAACAGGCCACCGATATGGGCCGACTGGTTGTTCCAGTTCCATTCGTAGGCCGTGCGCACATAGGGTGCCAACCCTTCCGTCCGGCCGGCGCCATAGGTCGTGCCGAAGCGAGCAAGGGCGTACGGGCTGACCGACTCAAAGCCGCCAGCCTCAAAATACAGGCTGCGATCGTACCACAGATAGCCGGTCGCGCCGATCGAATTGGCAACAAAGCCGCTAACCAGGATGGGCTGTGCCGCCGGCGACGGCGCCAGGGCGGAGGCGACGTAGGGGAAGCCCCAGGCGAAGGTGGAGTTGAACGGGTCGGTCACCGTCGGCGCGTTGCTGATGGTGGTGCCCAGACGCAGCTCGGCCCCGTTCAGCGTGACGGTCGTGGTGTAGGGCCGCAGATCGACCTGATCGAGATGGAAGGCGTTGTTGATGTCCGAATAAGTGCCCTGCACAAACCCGCCGCTGTGCTCGCCGATTCCGCCGGCCAGGAAC
>JAGXAV010000360.1 GCA_018971455.1 Rhodospirillales bacterium | reverse complement strand
CCAGGTCTTTTCGCCGTCCAGCCGCCAGCCGCCGCCCACCCGCGTCGCTGTGGTGGCCAGCGCCGCGACGTCGGAGCCGGCATCGGGTTCGCTCAGCGCGAAGGCGGCGATGCTGCGCCCGGCGCGCACGGCGGGCAGCAGGCGCGCCTGCAATTCGGGCCCGCCGAACAGCGTGACCGAGCCGGTGCCGAGGCCCTGCATGGCGAAGGCGAAATCGGCCAGTCCCGAGTAGCGCGCAAGGATCTCGCGGGCCAGGCACAGGGTGCGCACGTCGAAGGCGCCATCCGCCGGCACGGCATGGGCGAGCCAGCCATCCTCCCCTAGCGCCGCCACCAGGGCGCGGCACTCGCCATCGACCTCGGCGTGCGGATGGACGTCGAGGCCGATATGGGCGGCCGCCCAGGCATCGAGCCGGCGGGCGAAATCGCGGTGCCGCTCCTCGAAGAACGGCCAGTCGAGGAACGAGAGGTCGGGCATCAATTGCCCTCGAAGACCGGCTTCGCGCGGGCGGTGAAGGCGTGGTAGGCGCGGGCGAAATCGCGCGTCTGCATGCAGATGGCCTGGGCCTGGGCCTCCGCCTCCACCGCTTCGTCGATGCCCATGCTCCATTCCTGGTGCAGGCAGCGCTTGGTCATCGCATGGCCGAAGCTGGGGCCGGCGGCGAGCTCGGCGGCGAGCGCTTCGGCGGCCGCCAGCACGGCCTCGGGTTCGGCGAGGCGGTTGAAGAAGCCCCACCGCTCGGCCTCCTCCCCGGCCATGGCGCGGCCGGTGTAGAGCAGCTCGGCCGCGCGCCCGGCGCCGATGATGCGCGGCAGGATGTTGCAGGCGCCCATATCCGCGCCGGCCAGGCCGACGCGGGTGAACAGGAAGGCGGTCCTGCTGCGCGCGGTGCCGATGCGCAGGTCCGACGCCATGGCCAGGATGGCGCCGGCGCCGGCGCAGACACCGTCGATCGCCGCGATGATCGGCTGCGGGCAGGCGCGCATGGCCTTGACGACATCGCCCGTCATCCGCGTGAAGTCGAGCAGGCCCTGCATGTCCTGCGCCTCCTGCATGCGCACCAGGGGGCCGATGATGTCGTGCACGTCGCCGCCGGAGCAGAAATTGTCGCCGGCGCCGGTGATCACCACCGCCTTGATGGCGTCGGCATGGACCAGGGCGCGGAACAGCTCGCGCAGCTCGGCGTAGCTTTCGAAGGTCAGCGGGTTCTTGCGCTCCGGCCGGTCGAGCGTGACCGTGGCCACCTTGCCGGTGATCGCCCACCGGAAATGGCGTGGCTTGTATTGCGCAAAATCAACGTGCTCCCGATTGAAGCTCAAAGCCATTCAGAGGTTCCTCCAGGGTCAGCGGGATGCCAGCCTGCGCGGCGCGGCCAGCGATGCGGTGCTCAGCGCCTTGCCGCCCCCCTCGCCGATCACCGCGAAAGGCGCCCAGTAGAACGGATGGGCGACTTCCGCCACCAGCCCATGCCCGGCATCGGCCAGCATGCCGAGCTGCGCGTCACGCAGGGCGGCGGCGATGCCGCCGGACGGGTTCTCCCGCAAGCGGCGCAACGTGTCGGCGACCAGGTAGGCCGCGGTCTGGTCGTTCACCGCCCAGTGGGTCACCAGCAGGGCGCGGGCGCCGGCATAGAAGAAGCTGCGGGCCAGGCCGGAGAGGCTTTCGCCGGCCGTCGTGCCGCCCGGCCCGCCGGAGTTGCAGGCCGAGAGGATGACGAGATCGGCGTCGAGGTCCATGCGCGCGATGTCGGACGCGGTCAGCAGCGCGCCCGTGGCGTCCTTGGCCCCCGGCGGGGCGGAGGTCACGATGGCCGGCTCGTTCTGGCAGGCGAGCTCGGCCGGCAGCAGGGCGTGGGTGGAGAATTGCAGGATACGGAAGCTCTTGAGGTTCTCCTTCTCCACCGCGGCAACGGTGAAGTTGGCGCCGAGCAGCTCGTCGGAGGTTTGCGCGCCGAGCAGCAGGCGGGCGACCTCCAGCTCCGCCTTGGCGAAGGGCAGCGCGGGCAGCGAGGCGAGCAGCCTGGCACTCTGCGCGCAGGCCGCGCCGTTGAAGCTGCCCTGGGCGACGGCAAGCGGGATCGGATGGAAATCACCGAAGCCGAACCAGGGCTGGGTGGCGCGCGAGCCCTTCGCGACCTTGCGCAGCGAGACGAAGTTGGCCGCCGAGGGCACGTGGGCGATGGTGAATTTGCGCAGCAGCCAGGGCGCATCGGCGAGGTGGGAGGCGCTCGCCGGGCCGGTCAGCAGCACTTCGAAGGGCAGCGAGAGCAGCGGCCCGGCCGGCGCGATGGTCAGCGCCGTGACCCCCTTCATCTGGTCCGCGACCCCGCCCAGCGTGGCGGCGTAGAGGCTCTGCGCGTCCGCCACGTCGAAGGCCGGCGGGGCGGCCTCGTTGCCCTCGATGCTGGCACGGATGCGCTTGACGTAGCCGGCCATGGCGGCGAGCCCGCCCTTGACCTGCCCGATATCGAGCGCGTGGCGGCGGACCAGGAAGACCCAGCCGCCATTGCTCTCGGCGCGCGTGACGCCGCCATCGCCGGTGTCGTTCAGCGTGATCGCCACGAAGGCCTCGCCGGGGTGCAGCGCCGCCTGGACGGCCGCCGCCGGCACCACCTGCTGCACCAGCTGGCCGTAATTGGGCGCCGCCGCCTGCAAAGCGGCATCCGCGTTGGCGCGCACGGTCTGGGCGTCGGCGATCTTCTTGTCGATCGCGCTGGTGTCCGCCCCCTTGCCGCCCTGGCTCTGCACCAGCTCGTCCTTCTGGCGGAACAGATCGGTCAGCTTTCCATTGGCGTCCTGCAGCGCGCGGATGGCCTCGGCCACCTTGGGGTCGCGCGCATTCTCGCCGAGCCGGGCGCTGGCCTGGGCGATCTGCTGGCTGGTGATGCCGCCCTGGGCGAGCTGGGCGGCGGCGAACATCTGGGCCAGCACCGCCTGGCGCTGCTTCGGATCGGCCGCGGCCTGGCGGGCGAAGATGTCGAGGCAGCCGGAAATGAGATCGGCCGAGGTGCCGGATTTCAGCGTCGTAAGCAAGGCGATGCCGCTGCGGCAGGCGGCCAGCGCGGCGTCCGCCTGGCCCACCCGGTCGAGCGCGCGGGCGCGCAGCAGGATGGTGTCGGCGAGCGGCTTCGAATCGGGCAGCGCGCGATCGAAGGCGGTCGCCGAGAGGCCGAGATCGCTGACCGCAGCGCCCACCCGCCCCTGCGAGGCGGCCATCACGGCGCAGGTGCGGTAGAGCCGCGCGGTCAGCA
>JAGXAV010000359.1 GCA_018971455.1 Rhodospirillales bacterium | reverse complement strand
GCCACGCCTCGACCTGGGCCCGGCCGGCCGGATCGAGCACGTTGGCTTCGACCGACGAGCCATCGGGGGCGCCGATGGACAGGCGGCCGTGACGCGCGTCGAAGCTCGATTTCAGCAGGGCGATGCGGGCATTGGCGCGCAGGCACATGAAGTTGGTCTTGGGCAGCCAGGCAGGTGCCGCGGGGTCGAAACGGGCATCGCCCTGCGCCAGGGCGAAGGCGCGGTCCCATGGGATCGCGCCGCCCTCCTCCACGCGCACCGCCTCCAGTGCCTCGGCGGAGAGGCCCTTGACCGGGTAGCGGTAGAGACGGTCGATGCGCATGGTGGCAACCTCTTGAGTTGACCTCGATCATTCCCCATCTCGGCGGATGAAGATAGCGTCCCCATCGCCTCCGGGAGGGGTGGGGATTGAGCGTCGCCTGCATAGGGACATCGAGACATGGACATCGAGAAATTCACCGATCGCGTGCGCGGGTTCATCCAGGCCGCGCAGACCATCGCCATTCGCGACTTCCACCAGCAGCTCACTCCCGAGCACCTCCTCAAGGCCCTGCTCGATGACGAGGAGGGTGCCGCGGCGGGGCTGATCCGTGCCGCCGGCGGCGATGATCGCGCGGTGCGCACCGCCGTCGAGATGGAGCTGGCCCGCCTGCCGAAGGTGCAGGGCGGCGGCGCCGGGCAGCCGCAGATCACGCCGCCGCTGGTGCGCGTGCTGGATGCGGCGCAGCAGGCGGCCCAGAAGGCGGGCGACGAGTATGTCGCGCAGGACCGCGTGCTGGTCGCGCTGGCCAATGGCGATGGCGGCGCGGCCAAGGCGCTGCGCAGCGCGGGGGCGACGCCGCAGGCCCTGGAGCGCGCCGTGGCCGACATCCGCAAGGGCCGCAAGGTGACCAGCCAGAACGCCGAGGCGAGCTTCGATGCGTTGAAGAAATACGCCCGCGACGTGACCGAGCTGGCGCGCAGCGGCAAGCTCGACCCGGTCATCGGGCGCGACGAGGAAATCCGCCGCACCATCCAGGTGCTGGCGCGGCGTACCAAGAACAACCCCGTCCTCATCGGCGAGCCGGGCGTCGGCAAGACGGCCATCGTCGAGGGGCTGGCGATCCGCGTCGTCAACGGCGACGTGCCGGAGGCGCTGAAGGGCAAGCGGCTGCTCGCGCTCGATCTCGGGGCGATGGTGGCGGGGGCGAAGTTTCGCGGCGAGTTCGAGGAACGGCTGAAGGCGGTGCTCGCCGAGATCGAGAGCGCACAGGGCGAGATCATCCTGTTCATCGACGAGATGCACACGCTGATCGGCGCCGGGCGCGCCGATGGCGCGATGGATGCGTCCAACCTCATCAAGCCGGAACTCGCCCGCGGCGCGCTGCATTGCGTCGGCGCGACCACGCTCGATGAGTATCGCAAGCATGTCGAGAAGGACGCGGCGCTGGCACGGCGGTTCCAGCCGGTGTTCGTCGGCGAGCCGAGTGTCGAGGACACCATCTCGATCCTGCGCGGGATCAAGGAGAAATACGAGCTGCACCACGGCGTGCGCATCACCGATGGCGCGCTGGTGGCGGCGGCCATGCTGTCGAACCGCTATATCGCCGACCGTTTCCTGCCCGACAAGGCGATCGACCTCATGGACGAGGCGTCGAGCCGGCTGCGCATGCAGGTGGACAGCAAGCCCGAGGAGCTCGACGAGCTCGACCGCCGCGTCATGCAGCTCAAGATCGAGCGCGAGGCGCTGCGGCGCGAGCAGGATTCGGCGAGCCGCGACCGGCTTGCCCGCCTCGAGCACGAGCTGGCCGGGCTCGAGGAGAAATCCGACGCCATGACCGCGGCGTGGAAGGCCGAGAAGGCCAAGCTGCTGGATGCGCAGAAGCTCAAGGAGCAGCTCGACCAGGCGCGCAGCGAGGAGGAGATTGCCCAGCGCCGCGGCGACCTCGCCCGCGCCTCAGAGCTGCGCTACTCGGTGATTCCGCAGATCGAGAAGCAGCTCGCCGCCGGCGCGGAAGGCGGACGGCTGGTCAACGAGGCGGTGGATGAGGCGCAGATCGCCTCCGTGGTGTCGCGCTGGACCGGCGTGCCGGTGGACCGCATGCTCGAGGGCGAGCGGGCGAAGCTGATGCGCATGGAGGATGAGCTGCGCCGGCGCGTGGTCGGCCAGGAGGACGCGCTGCGGGCCGTGTCGCACGCCGTGCGCCGGGCACGCGCCGGGTTGCAGGATCCCAACCGGCCGATTGGCAGCTTCCTGTTCCTGGGCCCGACCGGCGTCGGCAAGACGGAGCTGACCAAGACGCTGGCGGCCTTCCTGTTTGACGACGAGAAGGCGCTGCTGCGCATCGACATGAGCGAGTTCATGGAGAAGCATGCCGTCTCGCGGCTGATCGGCGCGCCGCCCGGCTATGTCGGCTACGACGAGGGCGGCGTGTTGACCGAGGCGGTGCGCCGGCGGCCCTACCAGGTCATCCTGTTCGACGAGGTCGAGAAGGCGCACGAGGACGTCTTCAACGTGCTGCTCCAGGTGCTCGATGACGGGCGGCTGACCGACGGCCAGGGACGGACGGTGGACTTCAAGAACACCATCATCGTGCTGACCAGCAATCTGGGCAGCGAGGTGCTGGCGGCCCAGCCGGAGGGCGCCGATCTCGCCCTCGCCTACAAGGATGTGATGACCCTGGTGCGCGGGCATTTCCGGCCGGAATTCCTCAACCGGCTGGACGAGACCGTGCTGTTCCGCCGGCTGCAGCGCAGCGACATGGCGGCGATCGTCAACATCCAGCTGGAACGGCTGCGGGCGCTGCTGGCGGACCGCAAGATGGCGCTGGAGCTCGACCGCTCGGCGCTCGATTGGCTGGCCGCGGAGGGCTACGACCCCGTCTACGGGGCGCGGCCGCTGAAGCGGGTGATCCAGCGCAGCCTGCAGAATCCGCTGGCGGGGCTCATTCTCGAGGGGGCGGTGTCGGAGGGCGAGACGGTGCATGTCTCGGCGGATGCCGAGGGGCTGTCGATCAACGGGCGGCTCGCCGAAGCGGCCTGAGCACCCGCCGGCCCGAGGGGCGGCGGGCGGTCCGTGCGCGGCGGGCCGCTCCGCCGCGCCCGGGCCGGCGCGTTTCCAGCGGTATGCGGTTTACGCATGGCTTGGGTGCTTGCGATGGTTTTTTCACGAGGGGTTCGCGGAGGGGCCGGTGGTGATGCGAAATCCCGAGATATTTGCTGGCTTTTCGCGAAAATCGCTCACCCACTGTCATGTCATTGACATGGGTCGGGTGGGC
>JAGXAV010000358.1 GCA_018971455.1 Rhodospirillales bacterium | reverse complement strand
CGAGCGTGCGGGTGTCGGCCTCGCCCGGGCGGGTATGCGCCGGCGTCCAGCGCCGCGAGCGCAGGCGGACGGTGCGGGCCGCCGCCGGCAGGCGCCAGCTGCGGCCATCCGCACCGGGCGTCAGCCGGACGCCGTCCGCGAACACCCGCAGCGCCGGCTCGATGGTAAGGCCGTGGCCGAGTGCCGCCGCCTCCGCGAGCAGGCGGCGCCGGGCCGCGACCAGCCGAGGCCCGTCGAGCACGAGGGGCGCGCAGCCCTCGCGGGCCCACACATCACGCGCGAATTCAGGATGAAGCTGGATCGCCGCGCCGCCATTGGCGAAGGCGCCGCGATTGCCGGTGTCGAGGTAGCTTTCGGCGGGCAGGCCCTCGGCGAGAATGACGTCGTGGGCGTCGAGCTCCAGATGCAGATAGTCGATGGCGGCGGCCTTCTGCTGGATGATTGTGGCGCCGTTGAGCAGATAGCGGACGGGGATCAGCACGCCGCCGGTGAACACGGCGTGGTCCGGGCTCAGCACGAGGTCGCGCACCGGCAGGCCGCGCCCGAAGGCGCCGGCCGTGATGCGCACCGGCAGAATATCCCATGGCCGCGGGTGGCGGCGGCAATCGACATGGCGGCGGCCGATCCAGCGCACGCGCGCGGTGCCGCCACGGGCGCGCAGCACCGCGTCTCCGGGGTGGAGATCCTCGATCGCGATATCGCCGGACGGCGTGCCGATCCGCGTGCCGGCCGCATAGCAGAAGGCGCCGAAGGTCATCGGGTTGAGGCCGCCGATGCCGACCCCGGCCGGGGCGATCTCGCGCGTGCCGGCCACGGTGCCGTCGGTGATCCAGAGGTCGCGCGAGGTGAACGGATCCGGCACGGAAAAATAGACCTGGTTGCCCATGGCGTAGAAATTCGGGCCGGGGACGAGGTAGCCGGGGAATTGCGCCGAGGTGAGCGCCATGGCGAGCCCCGGCACCACCAGTTCCTGCGTGCCGGCCGCGGTGCCGTCGGTCACCCACAGGGAATACTGGTTGCCGGCATCGACGCCCTCGAACACCGCCTTGGTGCCGCCGGCGAAGGGCGTGATGTACCAGGCGCTGACGCCGATCGTGGCGCTGGCGCCGGCCACGGCGAGTTCGGTGGTGCCGGCGGACGTGCCGTCGGAGGACCACAATCCGCCCAGGCCGCCCGCGTCGGTCGCGGCGAACAGCACATGGCTGCCCAGCGGCGTGAGATCACCCGGATTGAAGGTGGATGAATTCGTGTTCGCCACCGATAGCGGCACTGTCCCGGTCGGCGTGCCGTCGGTCACCCACAGCATGCGGACGGTGAGAAGGGACGAGGTCAGAAGGGCCTTGCTGCCGAGGATGGTGAGATTGCCGGGATCGATCAGCGCCGCGGCGCTGCCGCTGGCCAGCATGGTGGTTCCGGCGCTCGTGCCGTCGCTGGCCCACAGGCGGTAGGGGTTGCCGGTCTCGCTGGAGTAGCCGCCGAACAGCACCAGGTTGCCGAGCACCGTGAAACCGTGGGGCGCGAGGCCGGCCGCATCCTGGCCGGAGACCGGCACGACATGGGTGCCGGCCGAGGTCCCGTCGGTGATCCACAGCTGGTTGCCCACGCTGTCCACACCGTCGAACACCAGCTTGCCGTTGAGCGGCGTGAGCTCCTGTGGCGAGAGGCCGCCGCCTGGCGTGGTGTTGGCGCCGGCGACCGGGATTTCGCTGGTGCCGGCGGCGGTGCCGTCGCTCACCCATAATCCGTCAAGCCAGGCGGCATTGAATCCGCTCAGGATGATCTTGCCGTTGTAGGGCGTGAGGTCGGCCGGGCGGAATCCGCTCTGTGCCGGTGGCAGCATGGCGGGGGTGAGGATTTCCGTCGTGCCCGCCCCGGTGCCGTCGGTCACCCACAGGGATTGGCCCCCCTGGGTGCCCATGCCCGCGAACAGCAGGCGCCCGAGCAGGGGCGTGAAGGCGCTCGCGTTCATGTCGTAGGCAACGCCCGGCACCGCCAGCTCCCACGTTCCGGCGGAGGTGCCGTCGGTGATCCACAGGCCGGAGTCGTTGCTCCCGTGGTAGGCGCTGAAAATGACAGGATAGGACGCCACGCGCGATGCCCGCATTCCTCCAACGCGCCTGTCTGGCACGCGGCGGCCATGATGGCATTGATCCGGGTCAATTCAAGGCGGCGGGCCGCGCGCACACGCTTGGGTAAGGTTTGCCGTCTAGGCTCCGCATCGATCGGCCGAACCGAAGCAGGCCGTGGCATGACGGAGCCCGCAACGACATGACGGATCAGGCAGCGACATGAAGCGCCTTCGCCTCTCGGACCGTTCGGTACGGATACGCCTGCACGTCGCAACCTTCGTTGCCGTCCTGGCGCTGGTGCTGGTGTCGGTCGGCGTCTATCGCATCGAAGCGGGCCGGCTCGTGTCGGACCGGGTGGCGACGCTGCGCGCCGTGGCGCAGAGCGCCGGCGCCATCGCCGCCGGCTATCAGGCCGAGGAACAGGCCGGGCGGATGACCCGGCAGGCGGCCCAGCTCGCCACCCTCGCGGCATTGCGCAAGCTCCGCTACGGCGGCAGCGAATATGTCTGGGTCAACGACATGGGCCCCACCGTCGTCATGCACCCCATCTCGCCGGCGCTGGAGGGGAAGGATGTCGGCGGGCTGGCGGATCCCACCGGCTTTCACATGTTTGCCGCCTTCGTGCGCATGGTGCGCCGCCATGGCGCCGGGGTCGTTTCCTACATGTGGCCAAAGCCCGGGAGCAGCGCGCCAGTGCCCAAGATGTCCTACGTCCAGGGCTTCAAGCCGTGGGGCTGGGTGATCGGCACCGGCGTCTATGTTGACGATCTGGTCGCCGCCGAATGGCGCCTGGTCGCCGGGCTGGCCGGGCTCACCGCCCTCGCCGGCGGCATCGTCGGCGCGGTCATCTGGCTGCTCGGTCGCGGCATCGCCCGTCCCGTCGATGCGCTCGACGTGGCGACCCGGCGCCTGGCCCGCGGCGAGCTCGACGCCGAGGTGCCGGGGCTGGAGCGCGGCGACGAATTCGGCGCGCTGGCGCGCTCGCTCATGGTCCTGCGCGACGGCGCGCGGGAAAGGGTGCGCCTGGAGAGCGTGTCGGCGACCACGCGGGCGGCGCGCGACCGCCGGCAGCTGGTCATGGAGGAGCACACACAGGAATTCGGCGCCTCGGTTTCAGCCGTGCTGGGGCTGCTCTCAGCGGCCATCGACAAGATGCGCGCCTCGGCCGACAGCATGGCCAAGGCGGCG
>JAGXAV010000357.1 GCA_018971455.1 Rhodospirillales bacterium | reverse complement strand
AACGCGGCAAGACAGGCCGGATCGATGATCCTGCAATACCCGATCTACGGCGGCATCATGGGCATCATGGGCGCCACCGGCCTTGCCGCGATGATTTCCAAATTCTTCGTGGCGATCGCGACCGGCCATACCCTGCCGTTCTGGACCTATTTCGCCTCGCTGTTCATCACGTTTCTGGTGCCCAGCGGCGGCGGCCACTGGGCGGTGCAGGGCCCCTTCGCGATCCCTGCCGCGGTGACCCTTCACGCCTCCATACCGGCGGTGACCATGTCGGTCGCCCTGGGCGAGCAGGTCTCCAACATGATGCAGCCGTTCTGGGCGCTGCCCGTCGTTGCAATGGCCGGCATCGGCATCCAGCGCGTCCTCGGCTTCACGGTCGTCACGTTCCTCGTGGCCGGCATCATCTATGGCGCGGCGCTGCTGATCCTGACATGACGATGGTGCCGAACTCTGCCGGCGCCGCCCCGCCGGAGACGGCGGCGCCCGCGGCCGCCTGCGACGCCCATTGCCATATCATCGACCCCCGGTTCCCCGGGTTGGGGGTCGGACCTCCAACGGGCATGACGGTCGCGGCGTATCGGCACCTCCAGCGGCGAATTGGAACGCGCCGCGCGGTCTTCGTGCAGGCGAAATATCACGGCACCGACCATGCCTGCATTCTCGACGCGCTCGCCCGGCTCGGCCGCGAGGCCCGCGGCATCGGCGTCGTCCAGCCCGGGGTGGATGAGCGCGAACTCCGGCGGCTGGATTCCGGCGGCATCCGCGGGCTGCGCTTCAGCGTCTGGAATCCGCATGACGCCATCGTCACGATCGACATGATCACGCCCCTGGCCAGGCGGATCGCCGATCTCGGCTGGCATGTGCAACTCCATATGTCGGGCGAGCAGATCGTCGAAGCGGCCGCCATGCTTGGCCGCCTCCCCTGCCCGATCGTGTTCGACCACATGGGGCGATTGCCGCCGGCGCAGGGGCCGGACCATCCCGCATTCGCCGTCATGGCCGAGCTGGTCGACCGGGGCCGGGCCTGGGTGAAGTTGGCCGGCGCCTATCTCAACACCGGGCAGGGGCCGCCCTATGCGGATGCCACCAGGATCGCGCAGGCCTTCGTCGCCCATGCGCCCGAAAGGCTCGTCTGGGGCAGCGACTGGCCTCATGTCACCGAGCGGCACAAGCCAGACGACGCCGCGCTGTTCGACCTGCTTGCCGCATGGGCCGGCACTGACCGCATTCGCGATCTGATCCTGGTGGAGAACCCCGCCCGCCTCTACGGCTTCGATCAACGCGCCTGATCGCGGGCCGCGGGGCGGTGCCCTGCTATGGACCGCCCGCGCGCCGCCGTGCACTCTTCCGTCCAACGGGGAGACGAGCATGGCGGCGGCAAAAAACATCCTGTGGATCATGTGCGACCAGCTGCGCTTCGACTATCTCGGCTGCGCCGGCCACCCCGCCCTGCAAACCCCGAACATCGACGCCCTCGCGGCGCGCGGCGTGCGCTTCACCCGCGCCTACGTGCAGTCGCCGGTCTGTGGCCCGTCGCGGATGAGCTTCTACACCGGGCGCTACATGCGCAGCCATGGCTCCAACTGGAACAACTTCCCCCTGCGCGTCGGCGAGCCCACCCTCGGCGAGGCGTTGGCCGCCGCCGGCATCCGCAACGTCCTGGTCGGCAAGACCCACATGCGCGCCGATGCCGAAGGCATGGCCCGGCTCGGCATCGACCCCGCCTCCATCATCGGCGTGCGCACCGCCGAATGCGGCTTCGAACCGTTCGAGCGCGATGACGGCCTGCACCCCGCCCCCGCCCCCCGCCCGGCCTATGACTCCTACCTGCGCGCCCACGGCTTCGACGCCGCCAACCCCTGGGAGCACTGGGCCAATTCGGGCGAGGATGCCGAGGGCACCCTGCTCAATGGCTGGCTGCTGACCCATGCCGACCAGCCGGCCCGCGTCCCGGAGGAGCATTCCGAAACCCCCTACATGACGCGCCGGGCAATGGCGTTCATCGATGCGGCGCGCGACGACCCGCGCCCCTGGTGCCTGCATCTGTCCTATATCAAGCCGCACTGGCCCTACATCGCACCGGCGCCCTACCACGCCATGTATGGCGCCAACACCGTCCTGCCGGTCCGCCGCGCCGCCGTGGAGCGCGAAGCCCCGCACCCCGTCTACAGCGCCTTCATGGACATGCGCGTCTCGCGCAATTTCGCCGACGACGCGCTCCGCCGGAAGGTCATCCCGGCCTATATGGGTCTGATCCGCCAGATCGATGACCAGCTCGGTCTGCTCTTCGCCTTCCTGCGCGATCGCGGCCTGGCGGACACCACCATGATCGTCTTCACCTCCGACCACGGAGATTATCTCGGCGACCACTGGCTGGGCGAAAAGGATCTCTTCCACGACTGCTCGGCAAAGATCCCGCTCATCATCGCCGACCCCTCGCCCGACGCCGACGCCACCCGCGGCACGCTCTGCGACGCGCTGGTCGAGGCCATCGATCTCGCGCCGAGCTTCCTCGAATATTTCGCAGCCCCGCCGCGCCCGCACATCATGGAAGGCGCCTCGCTGCTGCCCTTCCTGCGCGGCGAGCGCCCCGCCTCCTGGCGCGGCCACGTTTTCAGCGAATATGATTACAGCATGCAGGAGGCGCGCCTCACCCTGGGCCAGCCGATCCGCGACTGCCGGCTTTTCATGGTCTTCGACGGGCGCTGGAAATACATCCACGCCACCGGCTTCCGCCCGCTGCTCTACGACCTCGCCACCGACCCCGACGAGTTCCACGATCTCGGCGCCGACCCGCGTCACGAGGCCGAGCGCCAGCGCCTGTTCCGCGCCCTGGCCGAGTGGGCGCTCACCGACCATAATCGCATCACAACGCCGGATGCGAGGATCGCCCCCTATGTCGGGGGCCAGCAGCTCAAATCCGGCTACCTGATCGGCTACCGCGACGAGGCGGAGCTGGCCGAAGCCCGCGCCCGGCTCGGCCTTTCCTGACGCTCCCGAACGCATGGCGCGCGCAGCCGCTCCGGCCCGCCGGCGCGCAGGCGGCATAACGCGAACCGCACCGCCTCACCCGCCCAGATGGGCCAGCACCTGGTGCCCCCCCTCCCAGATCAGCTTGAGCGCGATGTAGAGCACGATCAGCAGCCCCACCCAGGCCAGCCACCGGTGCCGGACCAACAGGTCCGCCACCAGATTGGCGGCCAGCCCCATTAGCACCACCGACAGCGCCAGCCCGGTCACCAGCACCCAGACATGCCCCACCGCC
>JAGXAV010000356.1 GCA_018971455.1 Rhodospirillales bacterium | reverse complement strand
CGATTCACGCGCGCGACCACCAGTTCCACCGCTACCATCTGTTCGAGATCGTCGTCGGCGCGCTGCAGATCGCCATCGTGCTCGCCTCGGTCTCGGTGGTGACGCGGGTCAATCTGCTGGCGGTCGGGGCGGGGCTGCTGGGCGGCGGCGCGGGGCTGTTCGGGCTGGCGGTGGCGCTGGGCTGGGCCTGAGCCGGAGCGGCGTCCGGCCTGATCGAACCGCTTCGCGGTCAACCGGATCGGACGAAGCTGCTTTAGGCATGTATGTTTTCTAGAGAACGCCGCGCGTCCGCATCGCGGCAAGCTCGGACATGATCGCGGTGTCCTGATAGCGGCCGGGGCTGAGGGCGGGCGCGTAGGAAGGCAGCGCGCCGCCCATGACCCAGGCGGCGCAGAGCGACCCGGCCGCACAGGCGGCCATGGTGCCGAAGCCGGACATCGCGCCGGCCAGGTAGGCGCCCCGCGTTTGCATCGGCCCGATCAGCGGCCAGTTCTCCGCGGTCATCGCATAATAGCCGCCGTAATGATGCGCGCCGCGCGGCAGGTGGCCGATATAGGCTTTGAGGGCGGGGTGCAGCCGGCTCGCCGCCCGCAGCACCGTGTCCGGGAATTGCGGATCGGAGGGAGCGTCCGCGTGCGGGTCGCTCGCCTCGGTGTTGTAGGCCCAGCCGAGCTTGATCCACTGGCCGTCCGCCGCGCCGTCCGGCCGGCAATGGATGCCGCCCGGCATCGGTGCCAGGAGCCGCGCCGCGGCGGGATCCTCCGCCAGGATCGACCGCTCCTCCTCCGACCAGCTCAGTTCCTGGCCATCGAGGTCGATGGTGAAGGGCAGGGTGCGGGGGATGGCGGCGTGGCGGTCGGCGAAGGCGATCTTCTGCTGATAGACGCAGGAGACCGGGAGAGTCTCGCCGAGCAGGGCCGCGACCTCGCCCACGAACGGCCCGGCGGCGTTGACGAGCCGGTCCGCGCGCAGGGTGATCGGCCCGTCGGCGGTCTGCACGGCGAGGGCGAAGGGCGCGGCGCCCTCGATCGCCGCCACCCGCCCGCGCAGCAGCCGGCCGCCGGCCGCGCGGATCGCCTCGAGCATGACCTGGCCGAGCTGCTGGCCGCTGATGGCGCCGGCGCGGCGGATGTGCAGCACGGTCGCGACATCCGGCGCGTAGGTCGGGAAGACCCGACGGATGAGAGCCTGGTCGCAGAGCACGTCCACGCCGTCGGGCGCCTGGTCCCAGGCGGCGGAGACGGGCGGCGTGTAGGAAGCGCCCGCGCCCTGGCCCTCATGGATGCGGATCAGCTGGCCGGCCGCCACGCCGTAGCCGCGATGGAGATCGTCGATCAGTTCCGTGGGCGCGGCCCGGCGCGTTACGAGCGCATAGCCGCGGCGGGTCATGTTGATGCGGTTGCCGCTCTCGGCGGAGATCTGCTCCAGCAGGCCGATGCTGTCGTCGGTGAACGCCGTCATCACCGGATGAGGCCACCAGTTGCGGTAATTCTCGCCGGACTGGGCGGAGGTGAGGCTCATCGGATCGAGCGGATCGACCAGGATGACGCCCCTCACCCGGTGATGGCGCACCAGGTAGTAGGCCACCGCGATGCCGATGCTGCCGGCGCCGATGACGATGACGGGACCGGGCATCGGCGTGAGACCTCCGATCCGTGGCCGGGGCTGGGGTTGGCGTTGGGGCTGGGGCTAGCGCGCCGGCGGCGTGCCGGCCTCGCCCAGATCCCACCAGATGCCGGTGTAGGCGGCCAGGCCCTCGCGGGCCGGGGCGATGAGAAAATGCTCGTTCGGCCCATGCTGCTTGCAGCCAGTGTAGCTGTGCGGAATCCACACCAGCGGCACATGCAGGTGATCGACGAAGACGTCGCCGGGCAGGCCGCCGCCGCTGTTGGGAATGATCTGCACGGCGCGGCCGAGCGAGGCTTCCATGCTCGCGCGTGTCCATCGCACCCAGGGATCGTCCGGGCTGGTGCGGCTGGCCGGCATGCGGATGCCGGCATTCTCGATCTTCACCTCGGGGAATCCCGTGCTGTCGAGATGGCGGCGAAGCGCCTGCGCGAACCCGGTGGGTTCGCTATCCACCGTGTAGCGCAGCTGGCAATGGGCGCGCGCATTGGGGGCGACGGCGTTGACCGGATTCTCCGGCCGGCCGGAGATCATCGCCAGCACGATGAAGCTGGTCCAGCCATAGACCTTCTCGGCGGCGGTGAAGCCGGGCTCGCCCCAATCGGGGTCGATGCTGGCGGAGGCCTCGCCGTGCAGCTCGCAGCCGGCCAGCGCCGCGCGCACCGCGGCCGGCATGCCGTTGCGGGGCAGCCAGTCGCGGACAAGGATTTTTCCGTGCCGGTCGGAGATGGCGGCCAGCGCGTGGGCGAGCACGATGGCGGGGTCGGTGGTCATGCCGCCCCAGTTGCCGGAATGCACGCCGCCCGGGCGCAGATCGACCACCAGGTCGAAATGAAACGTGCCCCGCGTGCCGGTGGACAGGGTCGGCGTGTCGGCGCTGACGCGGGGGCCGTCGCTGGCGATCAGCACGTCGGCGGCGAGTTCGCGGGCATGGGCGGCGACGAACTCCTTCAGACCGACCGAACCACGCTCCTCACTGGTTTCCAGCACGAGCTTGAGGTTGCAGCCGAGCCGGCCGCCGCGCGCGGCGAGGACATGTTCGAGCGCGGTGAGGTTGATGGCGTGCTGGCCCTTGTTGTCCGCGCTGCCGCGGCCGTACCAGCGATCGCCGGCCTCGGTGAGCACCCAGGGGTTCAGCCCGGCATCCCACTGGTCTTCGAGCCCGCGCACCGTGTCGCCATGGCCGTAGGTGAGCACGGTGGGGCGGGCGGGATCCTCCATCCGTTCGGCGGTGAGAATGGGGCCGAAGCCCGGGCGGGGATTGGGGTGGATGGCGACGGTGAAGCCCATCGCGCGCAGCCACGGGGCGATGCCGTCGGCGAGGTAGCGCTGCACGTCAGCCTCGTGGCCAGGGTCCTGCGAGGTGCTGGGGATGGCGACCAGCTCGGCGAGGCGGGCGCGGAAATGGCCGGCATCGAAATCGGCCAGGGCGGCGGCGATCGCCTGGGCGCGGGGGCCGGCGTGGGGGTGGCTCATGGGGACTCCTCTTCGCCCCCATGATGGCCCGCCTAGGCGGTGGTGACAAACTCCTTCAGCGCCGCCCACCGGCCATCGGCGAGCAGGTCGGCGTGATCGGCGGCGACCTGGTGGGCGAGGTTGGTGAAGGCGGTGGCGGTATTGGCCGCACCCGCCGAATCGGC
>JAGXAV010000355.1 GCA_018971455.1 Rhodospirillales bacterium | reverse complement strand
GCGCCGCGCCGAGCAGGTCGCCGCCAGCGAGGCGTCCATCCTCATCACCGGCCCGAGCGGCACCGGCAAGGAGGTGCTGGCGCGCCACATCCACCGCCGCTCGCGCCGCGCCGGCGGGCCGTTCATCGCCATGAACTGCGCGGCCATCCCCGAGGCGCTGCTCGAAAGCGAGTTGTTCGGCCACGAGAAAGGCGCCTTCAGCGGCGCAACGGCGCGGCGCATCGGCCGCTTCGAGGCGGCCGATGGCGGCACCTTGCTGCTCGACGAAATCAGCGAAATGGATATCCGCCTGCAGGCCAAGCTGCTGCGCGTGATCCAGGAGCGCGAGGTGGATCGCCTCGGCGGCACGCGCCCCGTCCGCATCAATGTCCGCATCCTGGCCACCAGCAACCGCGACCTGCCCGCCGAGACGCGCGCGGGACGATTCCGCGAGGATCTTTATTTCCGCCTCAACGTCGTCAATCTGCGCGTGCCCCCGCTGCGCGAGCGGCCGCAGGACATCGCCGCCCTCGCCGAGCATTTCGCGCAACGCTACGCGAATCTGAACGGTCTGCCGCCGCGCCGGCTTTCGGCCGAAAGCCAGGCCTGCCTGCGCGGCCATGCCTGGCCGGGAAATGTCCGCGAGCTTGAGAACGTCGTGCACCGCGCCGTTCTGCTGGCCAGCGGCGAGGAGATCGAGGCCGCCGCGATCGAACTGCCTGCCGCCGGCCTCGACGACCAGCCCCGCGCGCCGCACGGACCGGGCGCCGAAGCCGACCCGCCCGTTGGCTCATCCACTGGCCTGCCCGCTGGCCTGGTCGGCCGGCGCATGGAGGAGGTCGAGCGCGACCTGATCCTCGCCACGCTGAGCCACACGCTGGGCAACCGCACCCATGCCGCGACCATCCTCGGCATCTCCATTCGCGCGCTACGCAACAAGCTGCGCGACTACACCGCCCAGGGTGCCGCGGTGCCGCCGCCGGGCGCCGGCGTCGGCGCAGCCGCCTGAACGCCGCGATGGCAAGCGCGCTGGCCGCCCATCCGCACGGCCTGGTGGCATTGCTGCGCCGCTACGTTCCCGGCACGGATGTCGGGCTGGCGATCGGCGTGGTCGCCCTGCTCTCGATCCTCATCTTCCCGCTGCCCACGCCGCTGCTCGATCTCGGCCTGTCGATATCGGTCACGATGTCGATCCTCGTGCTGATGGTGGCGATGTTCCTTGCCCGCCCGCTCGATTTCACCAGCTTCCCCACCCTGCTGCTGCTCACCACCTTGCTGCGCCTGTCGCTCAACGTCGCCACCACGCGCCTGATCCTGTCGCACGGCAATGAGGGCCAGCTGGCGGCCGGCCATATCGTCGCCGCCTTCGGCGGCTTCCTGATGGGCGGAGACGTCCTGATCGGGCTCATCCTGTTCTGCATTCTCCTCGTCGTGAACTTCATGGTCATCACCAAGGGCTCCGGACGCATCGCCGAGGTGGCGGCGCGTTTCAGCCTCGATGCCATGCCCGGCAAGCAGATGGCGATCGATGCCGATCTCTCGGCCGGGCTGATCAACGACAAGGTCGCCCGCCAGCGCCGCCGCGAGCTGGAGGAGGAGAGCGGCTTCTACGGGGCGATGGACGGTGCCGCGAAATTCGTCCGCGGCGACGCGATCGCCGGCCTCATCATCACCTCCATCAACATCATCGGCGGCCTGGCCATCGGGCTGATCCGCCATGGCATGAGCTTCGCCGACGCCGCCTCCACCTTCACCACATTGACCGTCGGTGACGGTCTGGTGAGCCAGATCCCGGCCCTGCTCGTCTCCACCGCCGCCGGCATCGTCGTCGCCAAGGGCGGTATGGAAGGCACGGCGGACGCCGCGCTGATCCGCCAGCTCGGCAATCCCAAGCCGCTCGCGCTGGCCGCCGGCGCGGCCACGGTGCTGGCGCTCATGCCCGGGCTGCCGATGCTGCCCTTCCTCGGCCTGGCGGGGCTGGCCGGCGGTGGCGCCTGGCTGACGCGGCGCGGCCCTGTCAGCGCGGGCGAGGAGGATTCGGCTCCCGCGCGCCTGCCGCCCAGCGAGGCGCCGATCGCGGAATCACTCAGGATCGACCTCATCCGCCTCGAACTCGGCTACGGCCTGCTCGGCCTGGCCGGCGGCGACGCGCCGCGGCTGACCGAACAGATCAAGGGCCTGCGCCGCAGCGTGGCGGCCGAGCTGGGTTTCGTGCTGCCGCCCGTACGCATCCAGGACAACATGCAGCTCAGCGCCGAGGCCTATTCGATCCGCATCAAGGAAATCGAGGCCGCGCGCGGTGAAATCCGCCCCACCCGCCTCCTGGTGATGGACCCGCGCGGCGGCGTGCTCGACATTCCCGGCGAGGATACGAAGGAGCCCGCCTTCGGCCTGCCCGCCCGCTGGGTCGAGCCGACCCTGCGCGAGGAGGCCCTGTTCCGCGGCCTCACCGTCGTCGACGCCCCCAGCGTGCTGACCACGCATCTGACCGAGGCGGTCAAGCAGATCCTCGCCGAACTGCTCACCTTCGCCGACACCCAGAAGCTGCTCGACGACATGGCGCCGGAGAACCAGAAGCTGGTGGCGGAAATCGTCCCCTCGCAGATCTCCATCGGCGGCATCCAGCGGGTCCTGCAGATGCTGCTCGCCGAGCGGGTCTCGATCCGCGACCTGCCGACCATCCTGGAAGGGATCCAGGAAGCCTGCGCCAACCAGATCCGCTCGATCCCTCTCCTGGTCGGGCATGTGCGCATGCGCCTCGCCCGCCAGATCAGCGAAAGCCATATCGGCGGCGGCGGCTATGTGCCGCTGGTGACGCTGTCGCCCGCGTGGGAGGGCGAGTTCGCCACCTCGCTCACCGGCCCGGCCGATGACCGGCAGCTCAACATGGCGCCGTCCAAATTGTCCGAATTCATCATCCGGCTGCACGCAGCCTTCGATGCGGCCGCCCAGGGGGGCGAGACCCCCGTGCTGCTCACCGGCGGGCAGATCCGCCCGCATGTCCGCGCCATTATCGAGCGCGTGCGCCCGGCAGTGGCCGTCCTGGCGCAGGCCGAGATCCATCCGCGCGCGCGCATCCGCACCATCGGCACCATCTGATGCGACCCGGCGCCCCGCCATGCGGCTGAAACTCTACCGGGCGGCGACGGTGCAGGAGGCGATGGCGCAGATTCGCGGCGAGCTCGGGCCCGACGCGCTGATCATGCAGACGCGCCGCCTCGCCGGGGGCGTGGAAATCGCCGCCGCCCTTGAAGGCGTCGAGGCAGTGGCACCGCCGCCGGCCGATCT
>JAGXAV010000354.1 GCA_018971455.1 Rhodospirillales bacterium | reverse complement strand
CGTCACGCTGACCGGCGCCGGCGGCGCGACGGGCGCGGCCGGGGTGTTGGTCGCCGCCGCCATGAGGGCCGCCGCGAGATCGGCCCCGGCCAGCGGACCGAGATGGCTCAGGGCGGTCGGCCGTGGGCTGAATTTCAGGAAACACGGGCGGCCATCCGGCCGGCGGACGAAATGCAGCCCGCCCAGCCCGGTGAACACCATCCGCCCGACCATCAGCTGCGCCGCCTCGGCCATGGCGCGGTCCGGCTCCAGGCGCACCTGGCAGGCGATGCCGGTGGCCGGCTGCACGGTCTCGGCGATGGCGGCGAAGCCGGCCAGCACGCGCCCCTCATGGGCGGTGAAGCTGTACGTCGCCGGATGGCCCGGAATGTGTTCCTCGATCCACAGGCTGGCGCCGTCCTGGGGGGGCAGGGTCAGGTCGCCGGCCAGCCGCAGCCCGCCGGCGAGGCCCCAGACCAGGCGCCGCAGGCCGTGCATCGGCCCGGCCGAGGGCGCCGGCGCGGTCAGGCTCGAATAGGCGTCCCGCAGCGCGGCGGCGTCCGCACAGATGCGCACCCGCTCGCCGCCGGTCCGCCCCGAGCGGGTCAGCACCACCGGCCAGCCATGCGTTTCGGCAAAGGCTTCGGCCACCTGCAGATACGGCACCGCCTGGCTGGCCGGCGTCGCGATATGCATCAGCGCGGCGGCGCGGCGGGCGCCGACCCGGTTGCCGCGCAGGCTGAAGCTGCGCGAATCGCCCAGCGAGCGCAGCAGCACCTCGCGCACCCGCTCCGGCACCATCACCCGCAGCATGGCGCCCGGCCCGCGCACCCCGTCGAAACTCACCGCCACCGCCTGCAGCAGCAAGGCGGCCGCCTCGTCGCACGGCAGCACGAAGCGCGGGTTGTAGTCGAGGATGGTGGCGAAGAGCGGCCCCAGCACGCCGAGGCGCAGCCGCTCCGCCGACAGCGGGAAGCGGTAATCGACATGGCTCGACTGCGCGAGCATCGCCCCGGTCTCGGCCATGATGGCGACCTCGAAGCCGGCATCGCGCAGCATCTTCGGCAGGCGGCCGGGCCCGAACCAGTCGGAGAGCGCGAGCAGCAGAATGCGAGGGGGCATAGCGCAGACTAACCCGCCTGCGCCCGCGACGCCATCGCCCGCGCCGGCGCCTTGGCCGTCAATTCGCCATCAGACCGCCGCCATGCCCGCCTGTTGTTGCGGTTTTCCAGCGACGCCATTCGCAATTTGCGATAAACCAACGCCCATGCGCGCGAATCAGTGGCACAAGGCTTGCGTCGAAGGATCTTGCGAGGAGTGCCGCGGAGGCCGCGCTTTGGTGCGCTGCCGGGTCGGGACCGCGCCGGGGTGGCGGGATGTTCGAGCGGATCGTGAGCGAGGATGGGCGGGTTCGGTTGCAGCTCAAGGGGGCGCTGGATGCCGCACGCTGGGCGGAGCTGCGGCCGGGGCTGGAGGTTCTGGCCGCCGCGCCGGGCGGCGACGTGGTGCTCGACCTCACCAATGTGCGCTTCATCGACGGTCCTGGCGTGGGCGCCATCGGCTTTCTTTTCAAACGCCTGCGGGCGCGTCACCGCCGCCTTCTGGTGACCGGCGTGTCCGGCCAGCCGCTGGCGCTGTTGCATGACCATGGGCTCGACAGGGTGCTCGACCTGCCGCGTGCGGCGGCGCCCGCGGCGCCGCGCGGCGGCGCCGTGGCGCTGGGCGGCATCTGAGGATGGCACCGATCGGCGCCCAGCTGGCCGAGGACCTCGCCCCGGAGGATTTCCGGCGGGTCCTGGCGGTGTTCCGCGACGATGTGGCGCGGCTGTGCCAGGTGCTGCTGGTGGCCGCCCGGGCGGGCGACCCGACCACCTTCCGCCGCGCCGCCCATTCGCTGGCCGGGGCGGCCGGCGCCGTGGGGGCGGAGGCGCTGGAGCAGGCCTGCCGGGTGGCGATGACGCGCCACGACATCCTGCCGGCGCAGTTCCCGGCCACCGCGTCGGCGATCGAACGGCTCGGCCTCGCGGCGCTGCGCGAGCTGGCCGCCCTGCTCGAGGGGATCGAGCACGCGGCCTGACGCGGCCGCCGCGCGGGGGGCGCCGATGAGCGGCGCCGCGCGGGTGCTGGTGGTCGAGGACAATGCGACCCAGGCGGAGCTGGCGCGCGCGCTGATCGGCGGGCTGGGCCACGAGGTCCGCGTCGCCGGCACCGCGGCGCTGGCCTTGGCGACGGCGCAGGACTGGCAGCCGGATGCCATCCTGCTCGATGTCGAGCTGCCCGATTACAACGGCTTCGAACTCATGGTGCGGCTGAAATCCGCCGGTATCGATGCCGCCGTGCTGGTGGTCACCGCCAATGGCTCGGTCAACAGCGCGGTCGAGGCGATGCGGGCCGGCGCGGTGGATTTCCTGGTCAAGCCCTACGCCAAGGCGCGGCTGTCGGTGACGCTGGGCAACGTGCTGGAGAGCCGCGCGCTGCGCGCCGAACTCGGCCGGGTGCGGGCGCGGCTGGAGCGCGACTCCTTCTTCGGCTTCATCGGCGCCTCGGCGCCGATGCAGGCGGCCTACCGCACCATCGAGAGCGTCGCGGCGAGCCGCGCCAGCGTGTTCATCACCGGCGAGAGCGGCACCGGCAAGGAACTCGCCGCCGAGGCGATCCACAAGGCGAGCCCGCGGGCCGGGCGCGGCTTCGTGGCGCTGAATTGTGGCGCGATCCCGCGCGAATTGCTGGAGAGCGAGGTGTTCGGCCATGTCCGCGGCGCCTTCACCGGGGCGGCGGCCGACCGCGTGGGGGCGGCGCGACTGGCCGATGGCGGCACCTTGTTCCTCGACGAGATCGGCGAGATGCCGCTCGAAATGCAGGTCAAGCTGCTGCGCTTCGTGCAGACCGGCAGCTTCGCCCCGGTCGGCGCCTCGCGCGTCGAGCGGGTGGACGTGCGTTTCGTCTGCGCCACCAACCGCGACCCGATGATCGAGGTGCAGGAGGGGCGTTTCCGCGAGGATCTGTTCTACCGGCTGCATGTCGTGCCGCTCGAACTGCCGCCGCTGCGCGCCCGCGAGGGCGACGTGCTGCTGATCGCGCGACATTTCCTGACCAGCTTCGCGCGCGAGGAAGGCCGCCGCTTCGAACGCTTCTCGCCCGAGGCGGAGGCCCGGCTGGCCGCCTATGCCTGGCCGGGCAATGTGCGCCAGCTGCAGAACGTGGTGCGCAACGTGGTGGTGCTGCATGACGGCGCGGTGGTGGAAGCGGCGATGCTGCCGCCGCCGCTCGGCGCGGCGGGCGAGGGGGGCGGCTT
>JAGXAV010000353.1 GCA_018971455.1 Rhodospirillales bacterium | reverse complement strand
TGCATCACTTATATAATCCCGGCATTGCTAGCAGCGACCTGCGCGAATTTTCGTCATCCGCGTCTGGCAGGCGCTGGCCGGCATTGCGCTGCCGGGCGAGGCGGGAACGCACAAGACGGGAACGGACAAGGCGGGCCCGGACACCGCGGCGGTCAAGGATCGCGGCTGAGGCCCTTGGCCTTCAGGGCGTCGAGATAGGCGTGCCAGCGCGTGCTCTGCTCGCGGCCGAGCTGGTGGAGGAAATCCCAGCTGAAGATGCCGGTGTCGTGGCCGTCGTCGAACAGGATGCGGATGGCGTAGTGGCCGACCGGCTCGACGCCGAGGATGCCGACATTGCGGCGCCCGGCGATGGTCCGGCGCTGGTCGGGGCCGTGGCCCTGCACCTCCGCACTCGGGCTTTCGACCCGCAGATATTCGGCCGGCAGGTTGAAATGCGCGCCGTCGTCAAAATCGATCTCCAGCCGGCGCTCGGCGCGGCGCAGGCGGATCTCCGTCGGAACCGGCATCAGGCGGGGTCGAGCACGCGGGCTTCCTCGGGCAGCATGATCGGCACGCCGTCGCGGATCGGGTAGGCGAGGCCCGCGGCACGGCTGATCAGCTCGCCGCGCGCGCGGTCATATTCCAGCGCCGTGCGGGTGAGCGGGCAGATCAGGATTTCGAGCAGCCGGGGATCGACGGGCACGGGCTCGGGCTGAGCCTCGGGCGGGAGCTGGGATCGGGCGTCGGTCATGGGGGGGCTCCGTCAGCTTGCGCGTCGCCGGCCGGCGGGGTCGGCGTTCGGCGCGTGGGTGTCGATGCGCAGCAGGGCGAGCAGGGCCGCGGCGCGGTCGGACGGGCTCGCCGCCTCCAGCAGCGCCTGCTTCTCGGTGGCGTCGAAGGGGCAGGCCATGCACAGCGTGGTGACCAGCGCCGCGTCCGCCATCTGCTCGATCGCCTCCCAGTTGGCGTTGAAGCCGCGATGGTCGAAATAGGCGCGCAGGGCGGCGAGCAGGGCGGCGCGGTCGAGCGGGGCGGCGGCGGCCTCGGCGAGGTCGTGCGGGTAGGCGGCGAAATCCGCGCGCACGCGCCGGTAACCGCGGTGCATGGCAAGCTCCGCGGCGAGGTGGAATCGGCTGAGGCCGGTCAGCGTGATGAGCAGCCGCCCGTCATCGGTCTCGCTGAACGAGGACAGCCGGCCGAGGCAGCCGATGCGGTAGAGGCCCAGCCCGGTGGGCCCGGGCGGGCGGGCCGGGTCGGGCTGGATCATGGCGAACATGCGCCCGGCCGCCAGGCTGTCCTCGACCATGGCGAGGTAGCGCGGCTCGAAGATGTTGAGCGGCAGCCTGGCGCGCGGCAACAGCAGGGCGCCGGTCAGCGGAAAGACCGCGAACTCCGCCGGCAGATCCTCGGGGCGAGGATCGAACGGGTTCATCGGCCCGCCCGCAGGGTCACGCGAAGAGCAGGGCCGAGAGCTTGCGGCGCGCGGCCATGGTGGCCTCGTCGTCGAAGCCCCAGGCCTCGAAGAACTTGAGCAGTTGCAGGCGGGCGGCATCCTCGTTCCAGCCGCGCTGGGCCTTGATGATGGCGAGCAGGGCGTCGGCGGCCTCGGCGCGGCGGTCCATGGCGTTGTAGGCGGTTGCCAGCTCGTAGCGGGCCTGATGGTCGGCCGGGTCGGCGGCCAGGCGCGCCTCGAAGCTGGCCAGCTGTTCGCGCGCGGCGCGGCCCTCGCCGGCCAGGGCCAGCGCGCTGCGGGCGCCGGCGATTTCGGCGTGCTCGGCGATCTTGGCCGGCACCTGCGCGAGCGCCTCGTTCGCCTGCTCCTCCTCGCCGAGGGCCAGCAGGGCGCGGATCAGCCCGCCCCAGGCCTCCGGGCTCTCCGGCTCCTGCTGGAGCAGGGCGCTGAACAGCTCGCCGGCCTCCTGGTGGTTGCCGGCCTCCTGGGCGGCGCGGGCCTCGGCCAGCAGATCGGCCGTCGGCAGGCTGCCGCCGGCCATCTTGAGCAGCGCCTCGACGAAGCGCTTGATTTCGGATTCGGGCAGCGCGCCCTGGAAAAGGTCGGCGATCTGGCCCTGCCAGAAGGCGGCGACGGTCGGCACGGATTGCAGCGGCAGGCCGAGCTGGACCAGCTGCTGGACGAGGGCGCGGTTCTTGTCGATATCGACCTTGACCAGCCGCACCCGCCCGCCGGCGGCGCGGACGACCTTCTCCAGAATCGGCGTCAGCGTCTTGCAGGGGCCGCACCAGGTCGCCCAGAAATCGACCAGCACCGGCACATGGCGCGACGCCTCGACGACGTCGGCCATGAAATTGTTCTGGTCGCTGTCGATGATGATGTCGCCCGCCGGCGCCGCCGCGCCTGCCGCACCCGGGGTGGTGGGCTTCTGGCCGATGATGAGATCCATGCCGGGAGTCCTCGTCCTGCTCGCGCGTTGATCGATAGATGTAACCGCCGTGGCGCGGCACAAGCCACGAAACGGCGGGCGGGGCAAGCGGCTGAACGGCCGGGGGCGCGCAAGGGGGGGCAGAAAATATCGGTTGGCACGGCGCGCCGGGCCGGCTAGCCTTGGCCACGCGTCAGGGATCGTGCCCGTTTCGGCAGGTTCCGGTGCCTCAGCAGACAGGTTTCCCGGTGTGATGGCGGCGGATGGGGCGAGAATGCCCCTGGCCGGAGAGCCGGGATGGGTGCATGGGGCCGGACGCGACGGGGCCACGACGCAGCGGGCCGCGACACCATGACGAGATTGCCATGCACGGCCCCAGGACGACGCAACGGGGCCGCCAACAGGAAGGCGCCTTGACATCGCTATGAACATCAAACGCACGCGCGGCCGCAATTTTCGCAGTGGCGGGGGTGGTGGCGGCGGCGGGCAGATCCGCCACCACAGCGGCAACACGCCGCTCAACCGCAACCATGTCTTCGACAGCAGCGGGCCGGACCTGCGCATCCGCGGCACGGCGCAGCAATTGTTCGAGAAATACCTCCAGCTCGGGCGCGACGCGACCTCGTCCGGTGACCGGGTGATGGCGGAGGGGTATTTCCAGCATGCGGAGCATTATTTCCGCATCCTGAACGCGATGAACCAGGCGGCGCAGCAGCAGCAACAGCAGCAGCAGCCGAGCGGGCAGCAGCGCCGCTACGAGGATCAGGGCCAGGCGGTCGAAGGCTCGATCGAGGCGGAACTCGCCGCCGCCGCCGGCACCGGCGATCAGCCGGAGGCGCGCGAGATCCCGATCGGGTCCGCGCCGGAGGGCTGAGCGGCTACATTCCGAGCGCGCGGCGATAGACGTCGAGCAGCGTCTC
>JAGXAV010000352.1 GCA_018971455.1 Rhodospirillales bacterium | reverse complement strand
GCGCAAGGACGAGCCGGGCTGGCTGCTCGAATGGCGCCTCAAGGCCTTTGCTGCCTGGCAGAAGATGGAGGAGCCCGACTGGGCGGCGGTGAAGCATCCGCCGATCGACTACCAGGATCTGCATTATTACGCGGCACCGAGGAAGAAGCCGGGGCCGAGGAGCCTCGACGAGGTCGATCCCGAATTGCTGCGCACCTATGAGAAGCTCGGCATCCCGCTGCGCGAGCGCGCCATTCTCGCCGGCGTCGAGGGCGAGGCGAGCGAGGAGGCGCGGGTGCCGATGGCTGTCGATGCGGTGTTCGACAGCGTCTCGGTGGCGACCACCTTCCGGGCCACGCTGGCCAAGGCCGGCGTGATCTTCTGCCCGATCAGCGAGGCTGTGCGCGAGCATCCCGAGCTGGTGCGCGCCTATCTCGGCAGCGTGGTGCCGGCGGGCGACAACTTCTTCGCCGCCCTGAACTCCGCCGTGTTCACCGATGGCAGCTTCGTCTTCATCCCCAAGGGCGTGCGCTGCCCGATGGAGCTTTCGACCTATTTCCGCATCAACGCCCGCAACACCGGCCAGTTCGAGCGCACGCTGATCATCGCAGAGGCGGGCAGCCACGTCTCCTACCTGGAAGGCTGCACGGCGCCCCAGCGCGACGAGAACCAGCTCCATGCCGCCGTGGTCGAGCTGGTGGCGATGGACGATGCGACCATCAAATACAGCACGGTGCAGAACTGGTATCCGGGCGATGCCGAGGGGCGGGGCGGCATCTACAATTTCGTCACCAAGCGCGGCGCCTGCCGTGGCGCGCGCAGCCGCATTTCCTGGACGCAGGTCGAGACCGGCTCGGCGATCACCTGGAAATATCCGAGCTGCATCCTGCAGGGCGATGACAGCGTGGGCGAGTTCTACTCGGTGGCGCTGACCAGCAATCACCAGCAGGCCGATACCGGCACCAA
Source organism: Rhodospirillales bacterium (assembly GCA_018971455.1). Lineage (GTDB taxonomy): Bacteria > Pseudomonadota > Alphaproteobacteria > Acetobacterales > Acetobacteraceae > REEB85. The sequence continues at coordinate 2,336 of JAGXAV010000352.1, read as the reverse complement.
GATGATCCATATCGGCCGAAACAGCCGCAGCACTATCGTCTCCAAGGGCATCAGCACCGGGCGCAGCAACAACACCTATCGCGGCCTGGTGCGCATTCTGCCCAAGGCGGACGGCGCGCGGAACTTCACCCAGTGCGATTCGCTGCTGATCGGCGATCGCTGCGGCGCGCACACGGTTCCCTACATCGAAAGCCGCAACCCGACGGCCAAGACCGAGCACGAGGCCACCACGTCGAAGATCGACGAGGACCAGCTCTTCTACTGTCGCCAGCGCGGCCTGTCGCAGGAGGATGCGGTGGGGCTCATCGTCAACGGGTTCTGCCGCGAGGTTCTGAAGGAAGTGCCGATGGAGTTCGCGGTGGAGGCGCAGAAGCTGCTCGCCGTCAGCCTCGAAGGCTCGGTGGGTTAGGAGTGGATGATGCTTGAGATCAAGGGACTGGCGGCCGGCATCGAGGGCAAGGACATCCTCAAGGGGATTGACCTGGTGGTGCCCGCGGGTGAGGTGCATGCGGTGATGGGGCCGAACGGATCGGGCAAGTCCACCCTGTCCTACGTGCTCTCCGGCCGCGACGGCTATGAGGTGACCGGGGGCGGCGCCACCTTCATGGGCCAGGATCTGCTGGCGATGGAGCCGGAGGAGCGGGCGGCGGCCGGGCTGTTCCTGGCCTTCCAGTATCCGGTGGAACTGCCCGGCGTGGGCAATGCGAATTTCCTGCGCACCGCCCTCAATGCCCAGCGCCGGGCCCGCGGTGAAGCGGAGCTGGACGCGGTGCAGTTCCTCAAGCTCGCCCGCGCCGAGATCAAGCGCCTGGCGATGTCCGACGACATGCTCAAGCGGAACGTCAATGTGGGGTTCTCGGGCGGCGAGAAGAAGCGCAACGAGGTGTTGCAGATGGCCATCCTGCGCCCCCGGCTGGCCATTCTCGACGAGACCGACAGCGGCCTGGACATCGACGCGCTGAAGATCGTCGCCGACGGGGTGAACGCGCTGCGCGGGCCGGATTTCTCGGCGCTCGTCATCACCCATTACCAGCGGCTGCTCGACTACATCGTGCCCGACCGGGTGCATGTGCTGGTCGGCGGGCGGATCGTGCGCTCCGGCGGGCCGGAGCTGGCGCTGGAGCTGGAGGCGTCCGGCTATGCCATGGTGGGCGCGGAGGCGGCATGAGCGCCGCGGCCCAGCCTTCGGTTCTGCAAGAGGGCGCCGAGGCCTTCCTGGCGCGGTATGCCGCGGTGAAGCGGCGCCTGCCGGGCGATGCCGCCCGCCGCGAGGCGGCGGCGGCGGCCTTCGCGCAGGGCGGCCTGCCCAGCCCGCGCGAGGAGGCGTGGCGCTATACCAATCTGCGCCCGCTCGCCGAACTCGCCTATGCTGACGCGCCGGCCGCCGTTGATACCGCGGCGCTGCTCGCGCGCCTGCCCGACATCGCAGCCCCGCGTCTGGTGTTCGTCAATGGCGCCTTTCATGCCGGGCTCTCCAGCATTCCCGGGCACATCACCGTGCGCACCGGCCAACCTGCTTTCGGCCAACCCGCTTTCGGCGACACCGTGGCCGAGGAAAAGCTCGCCTGCCTGAACACCATGCTGAGCGAGGACGGGGCTGCCATTGAAGTCGCCGCCGGCATCGAGGCCGGCATGCTGGTGCTGGTACATCTGGCCAGCGACGGCGGCGGCGCCCCGCCGGCCTGCCATCCGCGCCACAGCCTGCGCATCGGCGCCGGCGCGTCGCTCACGCTGGTGCAGCTTGCCATCGGCGAGGGCGTCTATCTGCACAACGAGGCGAGCACGATCCGCGTGGAGGAAGGTGCGGCACTGGCGCATCTGCGCATCCAGGACGAGGCGGCGGGAGCGTTTCATACTTCCACCGTGCGGGCCGAGATCGCTGCCGGCGGCACCTATGACAGTTTCGCCCTCACGCTCGGCGCGCGGCTCGCGCGCATGGACGTGCATGCGCGCCTCGCCGGCGAGAGGGCGATCGCCCATCTCAACGCCGCACAGCTCCTCGGCGGGGTGCAGCACGCCGATTTCACGACCGTCGTCGCCCATGACGCGCCCCATACCGCGAGCCGCCAGACGGTGAAGAACGTGCTGACCGGGCGCGCGCGCGGCGTGTTCCAGGGCAAGATCGAGGTCGCCCGCGCCGCGCAGAAGACCGACGGCTACCAGATGAGCCAGGCGCTGCTGCTCTCGCCGGAGGCGGAGATCGACTGCAAGCCGCAGCTCGAGATCTATGCCGACGACGTCAAATGCAGCCACGGCGCCACCGTCGGCGCGCTCGATGCCGACCAGCTCTTCTATCTGCGCAGCCGCGGCGTGCCGGAGGCGATGGCCCGCACGAT
>JAGXAV010000351.1 GCA_018971455.1 Rhodospirillales bacterium | reverse complement strand
GCCGCCGCCTCTCCGGCCGCGAGGTCGAGCAGCTCGCCATCCTCGGTCAGGATCGCCGCCCTGCCCGCGCCCGCCACGACGGATGGGGAGGCCGGCAGCAGAATATGCGTCGGGGCCGGCCGGGCGGGGTCTGACATCGCGCCAGTATAGAGGGGCTGCCGCATTGACCAAGCCGGCACCCGTCCATAGCTTGCGCCGCATGTCCGAGACCTTGTCCGCGAGTGCGTTGAAATCCTGGCCCTTCGAGGAAGCTCGCAAGGTCGCCGCCCGGCTTGCCGCCGGCGGCGGCGGCGTGGCCCTGTTCGAGACCGGCTACGGCCCATCCGGGCTGCCGCATATCGGCACCTTCGGCGAGGTCGCCCGGACCAGCTGGGTGCGCCACGCCTTCACTGCGCTGACCGGGCTGCCGAGCCGGCTGATCGCCTTCAGCGACGACATGGACGGCCTGCGCAAGGTGCCCGACAACGTGCCGAACCGCGACATGCTGGCGCAATATCTCGGCCAGCCGCTGACCCGCATTCCGGACCCGTTCGGCACCCATGACAGCTTCGGCGCGCACAACAATGCCCGCCTCGCCCATTTCCTCGATTCCTTCGGCTTCGATTACGAGTTCGCCTCGTCGAGCGAATACTACGCCGCCGGCCGCTTCGACGCCGCCCTGCTGCGCGTGCTCGAGCGCCACGCCGAGATCCTCGCCGTCGTGCTGCCCACGCTGGGGCCGGACCGGCGGGCGACCTATTCGCCGCTGCTGCCGATCCACCCGCGCACCGGCATCGTCATGCAGGTGCCGGTCGAGCAGATCGACACCGCCGCCGGCACCATCGTCTGGCGCGATCCGCAGACCGGAGAGGCCTTCGAGACGAAGGTCACCGGCGGCGCGGCCAAGCTGCAATGGAAGGCCGACTGGGCGATGCGCTGGCACGCGCTCGGCGTGGATTATGAAATGTCCGGCAAGGACCTCATCGACAGCGTGCGCCTGTCCGGCCGCATCTGCCGCATTCTCGGCAGCCAGCCGCCGGAGGGCTTCACCTACGAGCTGTTCCTCGACGAGACCGGCCAGAAGATCAGCAAGAGCCGCGGCAATGGCCTGTCGGTCGATGAATGGCTGCGCTACGCGCCGCCGGAAAGCCTGGCGCAGTTCATGTACAACCAGCCGCAGCGTGCCAAGCGGCTGTATTTCGACGCCATTCCGCGCGCGGTCGACGAATACCTCGCCAATGCCGCCCGTGCGCACACCCAGCCGGCCGACGAGGCGCCGGCCAATCCGGCCTGGCACATCCATGCCGGCCAGGTGCCGCAGAGCGCCGCGAGCCCGGTCTCCTTCGCCATGCTGCTCAATCTCGCCAGCGTGGTGAACGCCCACGCGCCGGACATCCTGTGGGGCTTCCTGCGCCGCTACACGCCGGATGCCGATCCCGCGGAGATGCCCTTCCTCGCCCGCCTCGTGGAATGCGCCATCGCCTACTACATCGATTTCGTCGGCCCTGCGAAGCGCTTCCGCGCGCCGGACGCCGCCGAACGCGCGGCGCTGGACGACCTCGCCGCCAGCCTGCGCGCGCTGCCCGCCGGCAGCACCGGCGACGACATCCAGACCCTGCTCTACGACATCGGCAAGCGCCACGCTTTCGCCGAGCTGCGCCACTGGTTCACCTGCCTCTACCAGGTGCTGCTCGGCCAGCAGGAGGGGCCGCGCTTCGGGCCGTTCGTCGCCCTCTACGGCGTGGCCGAGACCGTGGGACTGATCGAGCAGGCCCTGGCGCGACCGGCCGACGCGGCCTGACGGCATTGGCCGCGCAGCCTCCGCCGGGACGCCTGAAGACGGCGCTGCGCCACGCTCCGGCCCTGCTCGGCGTGGCGCTGCTCTTCGGCGCCATCTACGTGCTGCAGCACGAGTTCCGCAACCTGCACATCGCCGACATCGCCGGCGCGCTGCGCGCCATTCCCACCCGCGCCCGGCTGGTCGCCTTCGCCTGGACGCTGCTGGCCTATTTCATCCTCACCTTCTACGACCGGCTGGGCACCATCTATGCCGGCCACAAGGTGAGCTACGGGCGCGTCAGCTTCGCCTCGTTCTGCGCCTACACGCTGGCCCATAATATCGGCTTCGCCGCCGTCTCGGGGGCGGCGGTGCGCTACCGGCTATACGCCCATTGGGGGCTGTCGCCGTTGCAGATCGGCAAGGTGATCGCCTTCTGCAGCCTGACCTTCGGGCTCGGCGCGCTGGTGCTCGGCGGCAGCATCCTGGTGATCGAGCCGCACGCCGTGCCGTTCTTCGGCGAGCATCTGCCGGCGCTGGCCATGCGCGCCATCGGGATCGCCATGTGGGCGGTCGTCGCCGGCTACGTCACGCTCTCGCGCGTGCTCGGCGCGGTGCGCGCCTTCGGCAGCACGATCGAGCTGCCGGGCTGGCGCATGGCCATCCTGCAGGTGCTGCTCGCCACCGCCGATGTCGCGGTGACGGCGGCGATCTTCTATGCCCTACTGCCCGATGCCGCGGGGCTGAGCTTCGGCCGCTTCGTCGGTGTCTACCTGGCCTCCTACAGCGCCGGCCTGCTGGCCACCGTCCCGGGCGGGCTCGGCGTCTTCGACACCGCCATGCTGCTCGGCCTGTCGCCCTACCTGCCGGCGCCGCAGGTGGTGGGGGCGATCGTCGTCTTCCGGCTCTACTACTACGTCATTCCGCTGTTCCTCGCCGGCACGCTGTTCGCCGGCAACGAGCTGCTGCTGCGCGGGCGGGGCGTGATGAAGACCACCGCCGAGCTGCCCGGCGTGCAGGCGATCGGGCGCTGGAGCGAGCCCGACTTCGTCGCCGCCGCGGCGACCGGCGTGGTCGCCCTGTGCGGCGCGCTGCTGCTCGCCCAGGGCGTGCTGGCCAGCGAGCTGGCCGCACGGCGCAGCGGCATGGAGCTGGTGCTTGTCGATGTGGTGAGCCAGGCCAGCGAATTCGTGCCGAGCCTGATCGGCGCGGCGCTGATGGTGATGGCGGTCGGCCTCGCTCAGCGCGTCAAGCTCGCCTGGACCGGGGCGATCGTGCTGCTGCTGGCCGGTGCCGCCTTCACCCTGGCCGCCCAGGGCCTGGTCTGGGCGCCGTTCGTGCTGGTGCTCGGCGCCGTCGTGCTGGCGCCGTTCCACCGCTACTTCTACCGCCATGCCAGCCTGCTGCGCGGCCGACTCGATGCCGCCACCGCGCTGCCGCTGCTCACCCTGGCCGGCTGCGTCCTCGCGCTGACCAGCCTGGAGCCGCATCTGCGCTGGCTCGACAGCAACAGCTGGTGGGAGGTGGTGCTCT
>JAGXAV010000350.1 GCA_018971455.1 Rhodospirillales bacterium | reverse complement strand
GGCGCCCACGGCGCTGGCACGGGCCCTGTCCCAGATCGGGCTGGCCGAGCCTGAGGCCGCGGCGCAACTCGCGACAATGCTGCGTCCGGGGCAGATGCTGGTGACCCGCCAGGGCGCGGTCTGGCGTTGGGATGGCTACACCATCCAGGCTGGCGCACCGACCGCGGCGGCTGTTCGCCTGCAGCAGCGCAATCGGCTCATCGGGCTGCGCGGGCAACTGGTGGAAGCCCAGGCGGCCGCCGAGGCTGCTCGGCAGGCCCATTCCCGCGCGGCGGAGGACGAACGGCGCATTCATGGCGAAGCGGAGGCCGCCGAACGCGCCGTTCGCGCCGCGGCCGAGGCGGCCGAACGGGCCGCCCGCGAGATCGCCGGCGCGACCGAGCGCGATGCCAATGCCGCCGAGCAGACCGCCCGCTCCGCCCGGGCCAACGCTGAACGCGCGCTCGAACAAGCCCGGGCCGAGGCGGCACGTCTTGCCGCCCAGGCCGCCACCGCTGCTGCCCAGCTTTCCGGGCTCGACGAGCAGGCGTTGCGGCTCGGCGCGGATCTGGTGGAGGCAGAAGCCGCCCACGCCGCTGCCAAGGCGGCATCCGCTGAATTGCCGGACCCCGGCGCCGGCCGAGCGGCCATGGAGCAGGCCCGTGCGGCACTTGCCGTGGCCCGGGGCCGCGAAGCGGCGGCGCGAGCCGAGCGTGAAGGACTGGCCCGCGCCGCCGGCGGACGCGCTCATCGCCGACGGATCATCGCCGTGGAAGCTGCGGATTGGCGCGAGCGGGCGGCCGATGCGCAAAGCCGGGAGGCCGATCTCGCTGCCCGCCAGCGGGCCGCCGATGGTGAGCACCAGGCACTGCTCGCCGCTCCGGCGGAAGCCGCGGCGCGCCGGGCACAGGCACTCGATGCGCTCGAGATTGCGGAGGCCGCCCATCGTGCGCACGCGGAAACGCTCAGTCTGGCCGAGCATGAAGCCTCTGCAGCGGACCGCGCGTCTCGCGCCGAGGAGGCAGCGCTGGCCGGCGCGCGGGAGCGGGTCGTGCGCGTCGAGGGTGAAGTCAGCCAGGCCGACCAGGCTTGGGGCGTGGTTGCCGAACGCATTCTGGAACGCCTTGGCGTCGACGCGGCGTTGCCCGACCCGCCGGCCGATGCCGGTGAGGAGAGCGAGGAGAAGGCCCGCCGCAAGCTCGAGCGTTTGCAACGCGAGCGGGAGGAGATGGGCCCGGTCAATTTGCGCGCCGAGGTCGAGGCCGAGGAGATCGGCACGCAAATCGACACCATTCTTCGTGAGCGTGATGAGCTGACCACCGCGATCGCCAAGCTGCGCGGCTCGATCGGTACGCTGAACCGCGAGGGGCGCGAGCGTCTGGCCGCCGTGTTCGCCGAGGTGGATCGGCATTTCCAGGCGCTGTTCGCGCGCATGTTCGGCGGTGGGCGGGCGCATCTCGCCCTGGTCGGCTCGGAGGATCCGCTGCAGGCCGGCCTTGAGATCTACGTCCAACCGCCCGGCAAGAAGCTTGCGACGCTCTCGCTGCTTTCCGGTGGCGAGCAGGCCCTTACGGCTCTCTCGCTCATCTTTGCCGTTTTCCGCTGCAATCCAGCCCCTGTCTGCGTGCTCGACGAGGTCGATGCACCGCTCGACGATGCCAATGTCGAGCGCTTCTGTCTGCTGCTCGAGGACATGGTGCGCGACACGGGCACGCGTTTCCTGGTGGTGACACACCACCATCTTACGATGGCACGGATGGATCGGCTCTATGGCGTGACGATGCAGGAGCGCGGGATCTCGCGCCTGCTCTCGGTCGATCTGCAGCGCGCCGCCGAGATGATCGATCCGCCGCGGATGGCCGCCGAATAGCGCTGCTCAGCTGACGATCGATTGCAGTGCCGAGAAGTTCACGCTGAGCGCACCCATCTGCAACTGCAGCGTCGAGCCGTTCTGCTGGACCCCGGTCGCCGTGCCGATGACCGTGAAGGGCACGGTGGTGGTCGTGCCGCTGCTGCTCTGGGCGGTGACGGCGACGGCGTAGCCGCCATCGGGCAGAGTCGCTCCGTTGCTGTCTGTGCCGTTCCAGTTCCAGGTGTTGACGCCCTGTGTCGCGTTGACGGTGGCGCTGCCGACGACGCTGCCCTGCGCATTGGATATGGTGATCGACACCGGGCCGGCGCTGGCGGCCGTAAACTGCACCGTGCCGCTGCCGTTCTGCAATGGCAGGGTTGACGAGGCGACATCCACCTTGTGGCCGACGATCGAGGCGGATTGCATCATCTGTCCGTTCTGGGTCAGCTGGATGAGCTGGCCGAGGCTGGTGTTGGTGTTGATCTGCTGCTCGACGCTGGAGAACTGCACCAGCTCGCTGGTGAACTGGTTGGTGTCGAGCGGGCTGGTCGGATCCTGGTTCTTCAACTGCGTCATCAGCATGCCAAGGAAGGTCTGGAAGTTCGACGACAGGCTGGCGAGCGCGTTCTGCGTGCCGCCACTGCTGGACGCGGTTGATGTTGTGGTGACGGTGCCGGACATGGGTGAGCTCCTGGGGTCAGGCAGTGATGTCGAGGCTGCTGCGGGCGAATCGCCAATTTATCGGGGCTGGCGCCACGGTGTCGGCGGAATTTTCAGCCTGACCGGCGGGGGCGCTCCGCTCTTGCGCGGGTGACCGATCATTTGGGGCCGCGCGCCCATCGCCGGCCCCTCCGGCCGTATTTTGCGACGTGGCGGGGTCGTACCCGCCGGACGCAGCTCCGGCACCGATCGCACTGACCGTGTGCGCGGGAGCAAGCTGAATATTGACCGCGGTCTGCGCAGCGGGCAGGCCGGCCGCATCGAGCATGCGATGGAGATTGGCCTGGTCGTGCAGCAGGAGCGCAAGCGTTTCAGGGCGTTCGACCTGCAGCGTGACGCTGGCGAGCTCATCCGGTGCGCGGCTGACCGATATCTCGACCCGGCCGAGCTCCATCGGAGCGAGCCGGATGACCAGGTGAGAGACCCCTGTGTCGCGCGCGACCAAGGTTGCGACGGCTGCCCCCAGCTGGGCGGCCGGCGCGGCGGCGGGGGCGGCCGCCGCGACCGGGACCGGGATACGGGCGGGCAGGGCGAGTGGCGTGGGCGTCGGTGTCATCCCGCCCGTTGCAGCAAGGTCGTTGGGGGCGGTGTGTGTCGCCGGTAACGCGGCGATGACCGCCGCATCGGCGGTTTCGACCGGTGCCCGCTTTGGTTCGGCGGCCGCCTCGGGGGGCGTTGGCGTCGATACAGCCGATCCGCTCGCCGCCGGTCCGGCCATGACCTGCCCGGCCGTCGGCAGGCTCGCC
>JAGXAV010000349.1 GCA_018971455.1 Rhodospirillales bacterium | reverse complement strand
CCACCACCGAGGCGGCGTTCGCCGATGTCGAGGCGTCAGACATGGCGTGGGCCCTGGCGCGAGCCTTCTGGCCCGGGCCGCTGACGTTGGTGCTGCCGCGCCGCGTCACCTGCCGGGTGGCGCTGCTCACCGGCGCCGGGCTCGACACGCTGGCGGTGCGGGTGCCGGCGCATGCCACCGCCCGCGCCCTGCTGGCGGCGGTCGGCCGGCCGGTTGCGGCCCCCTCGGCCAACCGCTCCGGCCAAGTCAGCCCGACGCGGGCCGCCCATGTGCTCGAGGAGCTGGGCGGACGCATCGCCGCGGTGCTGGAGAGCGGCCCCTGCCCGGTGGGCGTGGAATCGAGCGTGCTCGATCTCTCGGGCGACCATCCCGCGCTGCTGCGCCCGGGCGGCGCCGACATCGAGGCGATCGAGGCGGTGATCGGCCGCGTCGGGCGCGGCGCGCCCCCGGCCTTATCCGATCGGGCCTCACCCGCCCCGCAGGCCCCCGCATTGCGGTCGCCGGGGCTGCTGGTCTCGCATTACGCCCCTGCCCTGCCGGTCCGGCTCGGCGCCGCCACGGTCGGCGCCGACGAGGCGCTGCTCGCCTTCGGCCCGCCCCTGGCCGGTGCCGGCGCCGGTTTCCAGCTCAGCGCCGCGGCGGACGTGACCGAGGCGGCGTCGCGCCTGTTCGAGGGTTTGCGCGCACTCGACGCCGCGGGCCAGGCGCAGGGTCTGCGCGGCATCGCCGTCATGGCGGTGCCGCGGCACGGACTCGGCCTGGCGATCAACGACCGGCTTCAGCGGGCCGCGGCCCCGCGCGGATAGGAAGACACGCCATGCCCGAAACCACGCCCCCCACCCCCCCTTCCCCGCTGCCCGCGGATCTGCTGGCGGCGTTGCGCGCCATCGTCGGGCCGCGCGGCCTGCTGACCGATGCGGCCGACACCGCGCCCTATTCGAGCGACTGGCGCGGCCTCTACCAGGGGCGCGCCGCGGCGGTGGTGCGCCCGGCCGACACGGCCGAGCTCGCCGCCGTGGTGCGGCTCTGCGCCGGGCTGGGCGTGGCGCTGGTGCCGCAGGGCGGCAACACGTCGATGGTCGGCGGCGCGGTGCCGGCCGAGGATGGCAGCCAGCTCGTCCTCAGCCTCGCGCGCATGGCCCGCATCCGCGCGCTGGACGCCGTCGACATGACGCTGACCATCGAGGCCGGCGCGACGCTGAAGGCCGCCCAGGACGCCGCCGCCGCGCAGGGCTGCCTGCTGCCGCTGTCGATCGGCTCGGAGGGCAGCGCGCAGATCGGCGGCATCCTCTCGACCAATGCCGGCGGCAACAACACGGTGCGCTACGGCAATGCCCGCGACCTCGTGCTCGGGCTGGAGGTGGTGCTGCCCGACGGGCAGGTGTGGGAAGGGCTGCGGCGGCTGCGCAAGGACAATACCGGCTACTGCCTGCGCCAGCTTTTCGTCGGCGCCGAGGGCACGCTGGGCATCATCACTGCGGCGGTGCTCAAGCTGGTGCCGCAGCCGCGCGAGACCGCGGTGGCGCTCTGCGCCGTGGCCTCGCCGGAGGCCGCGCTCGAGCTGTTCACCCGCTTCCAGCGCCACGACCCGGCGGCCATCCAGGCCTTCGAATACATGGGCGGCGAGGGCGTGGGCTTCGTGCTGAAGCACAACCCCGGACTGGTCCTGCCGCTCGCCGCGCCGGCCGGCCACTACGCCCTGGTCGAACTGGCGACGCCGCGCCCCGATGCCGGGTTGCGCGGCACGCTGGAACAGGTGCTGGAAGGCGCCCTGGAGGCCGGCATCGTGCAGGACGCGGTGATCGCCGAGAGCGCCGCCCAGCGCGCCGCCATCTGGCGGCTGCGCGAGGAGCATACCGAGGCCCAGAAGCGCGAGGGCGCCAGCGTGAAGAATGACGTCTCGGTCCCGGTGTCGCAGGTGCCGGCCCTGATCCGCGACGCCGGGGCGGCGTGCCGGCGGCTGATGCCGGGCATCCGCGTGGTCGCCTTCGGCCACATGGGCGACGGCAATATCCACTTCAACCTGCAACAGCCCGAGGCGATGACGGCGGCCGATTTCCTGGCCCGCGACCACGAGATCATGGATTGCGTGGGCGCCGTGGTGCGCGCGCTCGACGGCAGCTTCTCCGCCGAACACGGCATCGGACGGCTCAAGCCCTACATGATGGCCGCCTGGCGCGGCGGCGCGGAGCTCGACCTCATGCAGCGCATCAAGCGGGCGATCGACCCGGCCGGCCTGCTCAATCCCGGCAAGGTGCTGCCCTGAGGGGGATCGGGGCGGCGCATTTGGCCATGACCGGGCGGGCCGCTAGACTGCCGCGCCGCAGGAGTTCCGCCCGCCCGATGAAGATCGCCGTCACCCTCTCGCTCTATGTCGGGCGCGTCTTCTCGCTGGCCGTGCTCGCCATGGCCGGGGCGCTGACCGCGCTGGTCGGCCTGTTCGACTTCATCGAGCTGCTGCGCCGCGCCGCCAGCCAGCCGGCGGCGAGCTTCGGCATCGTCGCCGAAATCGCCGCCCTGCGCCTGCCCTGGGCGGCCATGCAGATCATCCCTTTCGCCGTGCTGCTCGGCGGCATCCTGGCATTCTGGCGGCTGACCCGCTCCTCCGAGCTGATCGTCGCCCGCGCCGCCGGGGTCTCGGCCTGGCAGTTCCTCAGCGTGCCGGTGCTGGCCGCCATCCTGTTCGGCGCCTTCGCGACCGCCGCCATCAGCCCGATCTCGGCGGTGATGCGCGCCCGCGCCGAGGGCATGGAGAGCCGCTACCTGCGCGGGGTGGGCAGCGCGCTGGCCCTGACCGGCGGCCAGCTCTGGCTGCGCCAGGCCGACCAGTCGGCCGGCCCCGGCGGCGTCGCGATCCTGCATGCCACGGGCGTGACCCTGCGCCACGGCCAGCTCGGTGCGGCGGGGATGAGCGTCTTCCGCCTCGACGCGCACGACCAGCTGGCCAGCCGCATCGAGGCGGCGCGCGCCACGCTGGAGGGCGGCGACTGGCTGCTGGAGGGCGCCCGCGTCATCGTTCCCGGCCATCCGCCGGGCGCGCCGACCGCGCTGCGCCTGCCCACCAGCATGACGGTGGCGCGCGTGCAGGAGAGTTTCGCGCCGCCCGAGACGCTGTCGGTATGGGCGCTGCCGGGCTTCATCCGCCTGCTCGAACGCTCCGGCTTCTCGGCCATTCGCCACCGGCTGCAACTCCAGACGCTGCTCGCCCTGCCGCTGCTGGCGGGCACCATGTCGCTGCTGGCGGCCGGGTTCTCCATGCGCCCGTCGCGGCGCGGCGGGGTGGCCCTGATGATCGGCAGCG
>JAGXAV010000348.1 GCA_018971455.1 Rhodospirillales bacterium | reverse complement strand
GGCCGCATGAACGACCGCACCCATCCCGCCCTGCTGGATGTCGCGCGCATCCGCGCCGATTTCCCGATCCTGGGCCAGAAGATTCGCGGCAAGGATCTGGTGTTCCTGGATTCCGCCGCCTCCGCCCAGAAGCCGCGCGCGGTGATCGCGGCGATGACGGCGGCGATGGAAACGCAATACGCCAACGTCCATCGCGGCCTGCATTGGATGAGCGAGCGCACCACCGAAGCCTACGAGGCCGCGCGCGATGCCGCGGCGGCGCTGATGGGCGCGCCCGACCGGCACGAGATCGTGTTCGTGCGCAATTCGACCGAGGCGCTGAACCTGGTGGCCCACAGCTATGGGCGGCATATCTTGCGCCCCGGCCAGGCGGTGGTGATCTCGGCGATGGAGCACCACTCCAACATCGTCCCCTGGCAGCTGCTGCGCGACGAACGCGGCATCGAGCTGCGGGTGGCGCCGATCACCGATGCCGGCGAACTCGACATGGCGGCGTTCGAGGCGCTGCTGGAGGACGGCAAGGTGGGGCTGGTTTCGATCACCCACATGTCCAACGTGCTCGGCACCTACACGCCGGCGGCGCGCATCGTCTCGCTCGCCCACGCCCATGGGGCGAAGGTGATGCTCGACGGCTCGCAGGCGGTGGTGCACCGGCGCGTCGATGTGCAGGCGCTCGATGTCGATTTCTATGTCTTCACCGGCCACAAGCTGTACGGCCCGACCGGGATCGGTGTGCTGTACGGCAAGCGCGCGCTGCTCGACGAAATGCCGCCCTTCATGGGCGGCGGGGACATGATCTCCTCGGTCAGCGTGCGGCGCTCCACCTGGGCCGAGGTGCCGCACAAGTTCGAGGCCGGCACCCCGGCGATCCTCGAGGGCATCGGCCTGAAGGCGGCGATCGAGTTCGTCGAGGCCATCGGCTACGAGGCGATCGCGGCGCACGAGGCGGCATTGACGGATCACGCGCTGGCGCGCCTCTCCGGCGTGGACGGGCTGTCGGTCATCGGACGGGCGCAGGATCGCGGCGGCGTGGTCTCGTTCACGCTCGAGGGGGCCCACGCCCATGACGTGGCCACCCTGCTCGACCGGGCCGGCATCGCGGTGCGCGCCGGGCATCACTGCGCCGAGCCGCTGATGCACCGGCTCGGGTTGCAGAGCACGGCGCGGGCGAGCTTCGGCATCTACACCACGCATGCCGAGATCGACGCCCTGGCCGACACGCTGGCGCAGGTGCGGGAGTTCTTCCGGTGATGTTCGAGGATGTCCGCGATCTCTACAACGCGACCATCCTGGCCCGTGGCCGCAAGCCGCTGCACATGCGCCGCCTCGGGGAGTTCGACGGCACGGCGCGGGGCGACAACCCGATGTGCGGCGACCGCGTGCAGGTCTGGGTGCGGCGCGACGGCGCGGGGGCCGTGGCGGAGGCCGGGTTCGAGGCGCGCGGCTGCGAGATCAGCAAGGCTTCGGCCGATCTCATGGTGGAGGCCGTGCAGGGGCATGGCGCCGCACAGATCGGGCAGATGTTTGCGCAGTTCACCACCATGGCGCGCACCGGCGCCTGCCCCGATTGCGCGGCCTTCACCGCGCTGCGGCCGCTGGCCAGCGTGCACGAATACCCCTCGCGGGTGAAATGCGCGACGCTGCCCTGGCACGCGCTGATGGCGGCTTTGCACGGGCAGGAGCAGGCGAGCAGTGAGTGAGGAAGCCATGGACCAGCCGATCGCGGCCCCGCCTGCCGGCAGCTGGACCCCGGAGGGCGAGACGCTCGCGCCGCCCACCGAGGATGCGGTGATCGCCGCCTGCGCGACCATCTACGATCCCGAAATCCCGGTGAACATCTACGAACTCGGGCTGATCTACGCCATCGAGATCGCGGGGGACGGGCACGTCAAGGTCGAGATGACGCTGACCGCGCCGGGCTGCCCGAGCGCCCAGGAACTGCCCGAGCAGCTGCGCGAGGCGGTGATGGCGGTGCCCGGCGTCGCCGCCTGCGAGGTCGAGGTGGTGTGGGATCCGCCCTGGGACCCGAGCCGCATGACCGAGGATGCCCGTCTCGCCTTGAATATGTTCTGAGCCGAACGAGGTAGCATAGATGTCCACCACGCTGAGCCAGGCCAAACCCCGCCGCGCCCTGCCGCCGCTGATGACGCTGACCGAGGCGGCCGCCGAGCGGCTGCGCGCGCTCTATGCCAAGGGCGAGGCCGACATGAAGCTGCGCATCTCGGTCAACACCAAGGGCTGCTCGGGCATGGCCTATGACATGAGCTGGGTCGCCGAGGCCGGGCCGGGCGACGAGGTGGTGACGGATCGCGGCGTGACCGTGCTGGTGGACCGCAAGGCGAGCCTGTTCCTGATCGGCACCATCATGGATTACGAGAGCAAGGCACTGTCGGCCGGGTTCACCTTCATCAACCCGAACGAGAAGGGGCGGTGCGGCTGTGGGGAGAGTTTCCACGTCTGAGCGCTGGGCGCTCGCGCTGGTGGTGATGGCGGCGCTGGCCGGGCCCGCCCAGGCGCAGAGCGCCGCGGACCGCACTGCCATCGAGCACGTGATCGCCGGGCAGATCGGCGCCTTCCGCAAGGATGACGGGCCGGCCGCCTTCGCCTATGCTGCGCCGGACCTGCAAATGATGTTCGGCGATGCCGCCAGCTTCATGCGCATGGTCCGCCAGGCCTACCGGCCCGTCTATCGGCCGCGCAGCTTTGCCTTCGGCGCGCTCGTCCGTTCCGGCGGCGCGCTGGTGCAGCGCGTCGAGCTGATCGGCCCGGACGGCAAGCCCCGCACCGCGCTCTACACGATGGAGCACGAGCCGGATGGCAGCTGGCGCATCGCCGCCTGCCGGCTGATCGCAAGCGAGGCCCTGGGCGCCTGACCGGCGGGCGGCCTCAGCGCGCGAACACGCACACCGATTCGAGCCGCGCCGACCACAGGAACTGGTCGATCGGGCTGGCCGCCAGCAGCCGGTAGCCGGCGCCGCGCAGCACCGCGCCGTCGCGTGCCAATGCCGCCGGGTTGCAGCTGACATAGATGATCCGGCGCACGCCGGAGGCCGCCAGCGTCGGCAGCTGTGCGGCCGCACCGGCATGGGGCGGGTCCAGCACCACGGCGGCGAAGGGGGCAAGCTCCTTGGCTGTGAGCGGCTGGCGGGTGAGGTCCCGCTGATGCGCCGTGATGCGGCCGGCGAGGCGGGCGGCGTTGACGCCGGCCCGCAGGGCGGCGCAGGCGGTGGCATCGCCCTCATAGGCGATCACCCGGGCGTGCGCGGCGAGCGCGAAACTCAGCGTGCCGCTGCCGGCGTAGAGTTCGCCGATGGCTGCCC
>JAGXAV010000007.1 GCA_018971455.1 Rhodospirillales bacterium | reverse complement strand
CGGCTCGCCGGCAGGGCGGCCCGCGCCTGCGGCGCGCGGCCCTGGCTGACGCGGGCGGCGGCACGAGCAGGTGCGGCACGGCTGGTGGGCGTGGCTGCCGCCATCGGCACGGTCTCCGGGTTTCGGGGTCTGTTCAGGTTATGAGCGAACACTATCCCATAAACACCTGACCGGGCGAACAGCTTTCTCTCCGCCCCACGCCCACCCGTCGCCCGCCCGCGCCCCGCGTTCCCGCAAGCCGGCCGGGCCACCGATCCCTAGGTCGGGTTCGTCGGCATCGTGCCGGCAATGCCCGGGGTGGTGGCGAAGGTGGCGAACCACGCGGCCAGGCCCGGCCGGGTCTCGCGCCATGGCTCGCCGGGATAGCGGAAATCGAGATATCCCAGCGCGCAGGCGATGCTGATGGTGCCGATATCGACGCTCTGGTGCGGCAGATCGGCCTCCAGCGCGTCGAGCGCGCGCTGGATGGCGGCGACTTGGCGGGCCATCCAGGCGTCGCGGCCAGCTTCCTTCGGCTTGGCCAGCTCGCCCCGCCGGCCCACCGCCGCATCGAGGATGCCGTCGCTGATCGCCTGCTGCTTGAGCGCCCGCCACCGCGCCCAGCCGCTGCGCGGGAACATCGGCAGGCCGCCATCGAGGCTGTCGAGGTACTCGCAGATCACCGGGCTGTCGAACAGCGCCGTGCCGTCCGAGGTCACCAGGCACGGCACTTTCGACAGAGGATTATCCGCGACGAAGGCAGGCTCGGAGAGCTGCGGGTTGGTCGGCAGCAGCTTGATCTGCTCCGCGATGCCGCGGGTGATGGCGCAGGCCATGACCTTGCGCACGAAAGGGCTGGCCGGCGAGTAATACAGCTTCACGGCGTTGGCTCCTCGGCTCCAGGGTCTCGGCGTTCGTCTCAGAACTTGTCCTTGCGCGCCCGCAGATCGGCAAGCGTCGCGACGTCGGGCGCGCGCAGGAAGGGATTGGCGGCCAGCTCGTCGGCGAGCCGGCTCGGCAGGCTCGGCCGCCCGGCCGCCCGCCAGGCCGAGACCTGCGCCGCATAGGCGGTGAGAGCCTCGTTGGCGGGATCGGCGTGGCGCGCGAAACGGGCGTTGCTCTCGGTGTATTCGTGCCCGCAGCAGACCAGCGTGTCGGGCGGGAGGGCGGCGAATTTGCTCAGGCTGGCAAACATCTCCGCCGCCGTGCCCTCGAGCAGCCGCCCGCAGCCGAGGCTGAACAGCGTGTCGCCGCAGAGCAGCACGCCGCCATCCGGAAAGTAGAAGGAGATATGCCCGCGCGTATGTCCGGGCGTCTCCAGCACCTGCGCGCGGGCCGCGCCCAGCGCCACGGAGTCGCCCTCGGCCACCGCCTGGTCGAGCTTCGGCAGCCGGTGCGCGTCGGCCGCCGCGCCGACGACCTTGGCGCCGTAGCGCGCGCGGATCTCATCCGTGCCGGCGATGTGGTCGCCATGATGGTGGGTGAGCAGGATGAGATCGAGCCGCCCGCCCGCCGCGTCGATGGCGGCGGCCACCGGCGCCGGCTCCGCCGGATCGACGATGGCGGCCGCTCCGCTCGCCGTGCAGCGCAGCAGCCAGGCATAGTTGTCGGACAGGATGGCGACGGGTTGCGCGGTGATCATGGCGCAGCATGTCCCATCCCGGGGCCTCCCGCAAACGGGGCCGGTCGGCGATCGGGTGTGCGCCAGACGGCGCATGCTATATGTCGGGCCATGGCGACCGACACCCATGCGGCGGGGGAGTTCTACGGCACGCGGCAGGGAGCGGTCGCGGCCCACCTGCTGCGCCAGCGCCTGCTCGGCATCTGGCCCTCGTTGCACGGCCAGTCGCTGCTCGGGCTCGGCTACCCCGCCCCCTACCTGCGCCTGTGGCGCGAGCAGGCGGCGCGCTGCATCGCCGTCACGCCGGCGCAGATCGGTGCCGCGCGCTGGCCGAAGGGCGCGCCCGGCCTGTCCTGCACGGCGGAGGAGGATGCGCTGCCTTTCCCCGATCTGTGCTTCGACCGCGTGCTCCTGGTGCACGGGCTGGAGGCCGCCGACAACGCGCGGCGCATGCTGCGCGAGGTCTGGCGGGTGCTCAAGGATGACGGGCGGCTGCTGGTGGTGGTGCCCAACCGGCGCGGCCTGTGGGCGCATATCGAGGCCACCCCCTTCGGCCAGGGCCAGCCCTACTCCCCCGGTCAGGTCGGCCGCCTGCTCGCCGCCAGCCTGTTCCGTGTCGAACGCCGCGAGACGGCGCTCTACGTGCCGCCCTCGCGCCTGCGCCTGGTGCTGCGCGGCGCCCATCTGTGGGAACGCACCGGCCGCCGCCTGGCCCCGCGCCTGGCCGGCGTCACCATCACCGAGGCGACCAAGGATCTCTACGGCGCGGTTCCCACCCGGCGCCAGCCGCGCCGCCGGCTGGTGCTGGCGGAGGCGGCCTAGATCCCCATCGCCTGGCGCATGAACAGCCGCTTCAGCGGGCCGATGCGGTGCACGCCGGCGATGCCGATGTCCCGCGCCAGCCGCAGCACGGGGTTGTCGGTGCTGAACAGCCGGTCGAGCCCGTCCGTCGCCGCCAGCATGAGCAGATTGGCCGGCCGCCGCGCCGCCTGGTAGCGCGCCAGCAGGGCGGGGCTGCCGGGGTCGGCGCCGTCCCGCACCGCCTCGATCACCAGCGCGCCGAGCACGCCGACATCGAGGAAGCCAAGATTGAGCCCCTGGCCTGCGATCGGGTGCACGCCGTGCGCGGCATCGCCGATCACCGCCAGCCGGGGCGCCGTGTAGCGATGCACCAGCATGGCCGCCAGCGGGTAGCTCCAGCGCCGGCCGAGCAGGCGCACCGCACCCAGATGGTCGCCCAGCCGGCGCGCCAGCTCGCGCGTGAAACTGGCGTCGTCCAGCGCCAGGATGCGCGCTGCCTGCGCCGTGCGCTCGGTCCACACGATGGCCGACACATGCGCCGCCCCATCGGTCGGCGCCATCGGCAGCTGCGCGAACGGGCCCGCCGGCAGGAAATGCTCCAGCGCCGTCTCATGGTGCGGGCGCTCGTGCCCGATGGCGCAGACGATGCCGGTCTGCCCGTAGGGCAGATGGGTGACACGGATGCCGGCGGCCTCGCGCAGCGCGCTGCGCCGCCCCTCCGCCGCCACCACCAGCCGCGCGCGAAAGCGCGCGCCGCCGGCGATTTGCACCACCGCCCCCTCCGCCTCGCGCTCCACCCGCGCCTCGGCCGGCGCATGGACCGCCAGCCCCGGCAGGGCCGCGAGGCGGGCATTGAGCGCCATGCGCAGGCTGCGCGCCTCGACCATCCAGCCGAACGCCTCGTCTTCGGCGTCGCTCCCGCCCGCCTCGCGCACATCGAAATGCAGGAACAGCCGGGAGGCGGGACGGCCGAGCTTGCCGTCGGTCACGCGGATGTCGCGGATCGGCCCGGGCGGAAACGGCAGCCGGTCCCACAACCCGGCCTGCTCCAGCACGCGGCGCGAGCCGGCGGCGATGGCATAGGCCCGGCCATCGAAATCGGGGTGCTCCATCGGCGGCAGGGCGGCGCGGTCGATCACCGCCACCGACACGCCGGCCCCGGCCAGCACGCAGGCGAGCGCCCCGCCGACCGGCCCGGCCCCCACCACGCAGACATCCACCTCGTGCGTCATGCCGCCTTCATGCCCGCTCCGCGCCGGCCCGACAATGCGCCTGAATTTTAGGCAGCCCGATCGGACAGGATTCGCATCGGAACCATCACGGCATGCCCTTTTTTTGTGCGGAATCGCTGCGTTGCCACGCCCCGCCCCGGCCGCGCCGCCTCATCGGCCGCGCGGCACGGTTCTTGATAGGGAAAGTCCCGAGTGGCCCACCGCGCCCGGAAATCTGCCGTGCAGAGCCCGGGCGCGGTGCGCCGAGGATGAAAGAGCAACCGGGGAGCAGTGCTGCGACATGAAGCTGATCATGGCCATCATCAAACCTTTCAAGCTCGACGACGTGCGCGAGGCCCTGACGCCGCTCGGCGTCCAGGGGCTCACCGTCTCGGAGGTGAAAGGGTTCGGCCGCCAGAAGGGACAGACCGAGATCTATCGCGGGGCGGAATATCACGTGAACTTCCTGCCGAAGGTCAAGATCGAGGTGGCCGTCGCCTCCGATCTCGCCGAGCAGGTGGTCGAAGCCATCATGAAGGCCGCACATACCGGCAAGATCGGTGACGGCAAGATCTTCGTGGTCGATCTCGAACGCGCGGTGCGGATCCGCACCGGCGAGATGGACGGAGAAGCCCTGTGAGACTCGCGGTCAAGGAACCCTCGACGATGAAGAAGACCCTGCAGCGCGGCGCCCTGGCGCTGGCTCCCCTTCTGCTCGCCGCCCCCGCCTGGGCGGCCGACGCCAAGCTGCCCACCGCCGATACCGGCGACACGGCATGGATGCTGACCAGCACCGCCCTGGTGCTGATGATGACGGTGCCGGGCCTGGCGCTCTTCTATGCCGGCATGGTGCGCAAGAAGAACGTGCTCGCCACCATGATGCAGTCCTTCGTCATCACCTGCCTGGTCACCGTGGTGTGGATGGTGCTCGGCTACAGCCTCGCCTTCACCGCCGGCAACGCCTATATCGGCGACCTCAGCCGCGTCATGCTGAACGGCTTCGGCACGGATTGGAATCTCGGCTTCCTGCTCGGTGGCAAGGGCGGTGTGCCGCAGACCATCCCCGAGAGCGTCTTCATGATGTTCCAGATGACCTTCGCCATCATCACCCCGGGCCTCATCGCCGGCGCCTTCGCCGACCGCATGAAGTTCTCGGCGATGATCGTGTTCATGGTCGGCTGGTCCATCCTGGTCTATTCGCCGATCGCGCATTGGGTGTGGGCGCCGACCGGCTGGCTCGGCGCCGGCGTGTTCGGCCTGCCGGGTGCCGCGGATTTCGCCGGCGGCACGGTGGTGCACATCAACGCCGGCATCGCCGGCCTGGTGTGCTGCCTGGTGATGGGCAAGCGCGTCGGCTACGGCCAGGACAACATGGCGCCGTACAATCTCTCGCTCGCCGTCATCGGCGCCTCGCTGCTGTGGGTGGGCTGGTTCGGCTTCAACGCCGGCTCCGCGGTCGGCTCCAACGGCCGCGCCGGCATGGCCATGGTGGCGACCCAGGTGGCCACGGCCGCGGCGGCGCTGGCGTGGATGTTCGCCGAGTGGATCGCCAAGGGCAAGCCGAGCGTGCTCGGCGTGATCTCCGGCGCCGTCGCCGGCCTCGTCGCCATCACCCCGGCCAGCGGCTTCGTGCTGCCCGGCCCGGCCCTGATCATCGGCATCGCCGCCGGCGTGATCTGCTTCTGGTCGGCCACCAGCCTCAAGCACATGCTGGGCTATGACGACAGCCTGGACACGTTCGGCGTGCACGGCGTCGGCGGCATCGTCGGCGCCCTGCTCACCGGCGTGTTCGCCTACGGCCCCTTCACCGCCACCAAGGACGCGCCGCTGGGCACCAATATCGGCGGCCTGCCGCAGTTCGAGGCGCAGGTGGTCGCGGTGTGCACGACGCTGATCTGGTCCGGCGTGATCAGCTACGTGCTGCTCAAGATCATCGACGCCATCATCGGCCTGCGCGTCACCGAGGAGGAGGAGCGCGAGGGTCTGGACGTGGTGCTCCACGGCGAGCGCCTCGGCTGACCTTTCCGCCGCGCGACGAACGGGGGCGCCCTGCGAGGGGCGCCCCTTTTCTTGCCACCCGCCCTCAGCGCACGCGCACGGTGACGAAACCTCCCGCCGCCACCAGAACGGCCGCGATCAGCAGGCGCGGCGTGAGCGGGGTGAAGCCGGCCGCCCCCAGCAGCAGCGTGGAAACCACCGGGGTCGCATAGGCCAGGGTGCCGAGCAGGCGCGGATCGCCGCGCTTCCTGCCGATATCCCACAGGAAGAACGCCGCCCCCATCGGCCCGACTCCAAGCGCCAGCGCGGCCAGCCACGCCGCGCCGTCGGGGCGGATGGTCGGCTCGAAGGCGAAATGGCTCCCCGCGGCCAGCACCGCCGCCGCGGCGCAGAATCCGGCCACCGCCTCCGTCGGCACCGCGCCGAGCCGGCGCGCCAGCACCGAATACAGCGCCCAGGTGACGCCGGCGCCCAGCGCCAGCGCGTAGCCCGGCGCCGCGGCCGCCGAAACGGCACCCTCGCTGCCGCTCAGCAGCACGGCGCACCCGGCCAGCGCCAGCGCCACGCCGAGCCCGTGCGCCGGGCGCAGCCGCATGCGCAGCAGCAGCCCGGCGAACAGCACCGTCAACAGCGGCCAGGTGTAGTTCAGCAGATTGGCCTGCGCCGCCGGCGCCCAGGCCAGCGCGGCGAAATACAGCGCGTGATAGCCGAACAGCCCGCCGACGCCATGCGCCCAGACCAGCGGCCGCTGGCGCAGCGCCGCCAACCGGCCGCGCGCCGCGACGATGCCCACCCCCAGCGCCGCCGACACGGTGAACCCCATGGCGGCGAGCTGCAGCGGCGGCATGGCCGCCGCCGCGCGCGACAGCAAGGCGAGAAAAGACCACAGCGCGATGGCGCCGCCGCCGGCCAGCAGGGGCACCGATCGCTCCGGCGGTCAGTACATATGCTGCCCGCCATTGATGGACAGCGTCGATCCGGTGATGAAATCGGCATCATCCGCGGTCAGGAACAGCACGCCGCGCGCGATATCCTCGGCATGGCCGAGCCGGCCCATCGGGATGCGCGCGATGATCTTCTGCAGCACGTCGGCCGGCACCGCGCGGACCATCTCGGTATCGACATAGCCCGGCGCGATGGCATTGACGGTGATGCCGAAGCGCGCCCCTTCCTGCGCCAGCGCCTTGGTGAAGCCATGGATGCCGGATTTGGCGGCGGCGTAGTTCACCTGGCCATACTGCCCGGCCTGGCCGTTGATGCTGCCGATATTGACGACGCGCCCGAATTTGGCCGCGCGCATGTCGTCGAAGGTGAGCTTGCAGAGGTTGAAGCAGGAGCCGAGATTGGTGTCGATCACCGCATCCCACATGTCGCGCGTCAGCCGCGCGAGGGTGGAATCGCGGGTGATGCCGGCATTGTTGACGAGAATCTCGATCTTGCCGATGCCGCCATGGATTTCGGCCACGGCCTTCTCGCAGGCGGCGAAGTCGCCAGCGTCGAACTTCTTCACCGCAATCCCGGTTTCGCTGTGGAAGGCTGCGGCCGCGGCATCGTTGCCCGCATAGCTCGCAATGACCGTCCGCCCGGCCGCCTTCAGCGCCCGGCTGATCTCCGCGCCGATCCCGCGCGTGCCGCCGGTGACGAGGGCTACTCTGCTCATTTTGTTCCTCCCTGGACGCGTGGTCCCGCAACCCTAGCATCGTAACGGACGCGCGCCAGCCACAACTTGCCGCGGTGTGCCGGAATGGTGCGCCCCTCCCCGGACCCGCCAGGCGGGGAGGCGGGGAGCCGGTCAGCCGATCGGCGCCGCCCTCACGCGGCACCGGCCCCGCACGCAGGGGGCGCGGGCGGGGCGCTGCCGCCGCCCGTCCGGACCTCTACCTCTCCACGCACATCGCAACGCCCATCCCGCCGCCGATGCACAGCGTCGCCAGGCCCTTCCTGGCATCGCGGCGCTGCATCTCGTGCAGCAGCGTCACCAGGATGCGGGCGCCCGAGGCGCCGATGGGATGGCCGATGGCGATCGCGCCGCCATTCACGTTCACCTTGGCGGTGTCCCAGGCGAGGTCCTTGTTCACCGCGCAGGCCTGGGCGGCAAACGCCTCGTTGGCCTCGATCAGGTCGAGATCATCGGCCTTCCACCCCGCCCGCGCCAGCGCCTTGCGGCTCGACGGAATCGGCCCGGTGCCCATCACCGCGGGATCGACGCCGGCCGTGGCGAACGAGGCGATGCGCGCCAGCGGCTTGAGGCCGCGGCGCGCCGCCTCGGCGGCCGACATCACCACCAGCGCGCAGGCGCCGTCATTGATGCCGCTGGCATTGCCCGCCGTCACCGTGCCGTCCTTGCTGAAGGCCGGGCGCAGCTTGGCCATCACCTCGAGCGTGCTGTCGTGGCGGATATACTCGTCATCGGCCACCACCACGTCGCCCTTGCGGCCCTTGATGGTGACCGGCGTGATCTCGTCCTTGAACTTGCCCGCCTTCTGCGCCGCGCTGGCCTTGTTCTGCGAGGCCACGGCGAAGGCGTCCTGCTCCTCGCGGGTGATCTGATAGGCGCGCGCCACGTTCTCGGCGGTGGTGCCCATGTGATAGCCGTGGAAGGCATCCCACAGCCCGTCCTTGATCATGGTGTCGATGAACGACATGTCGCCCATCTTCTGCCCGCTGCGCAGGTAGGAGGCATGGGTGGACTGGCTCATGCTCTCCTGCCCGCCGGCGAGGACGATGCTGCTCTCCCCGGTGCGGATCTGCTGGGCGGCCAGCGCCACGGCCCGCAGGCCGGAGCCGCAGACCTGGTTGATGCCGAAGGCCGTCTTGCCGTCCGGAATGCCGGCGGCGCGGGCTGCCTGGCGGGCCGGATTCTGGCCCTGCGCCGCGGTCAGCACCTGGCCGAGGATCACCTCGTCGATATCGTCCTTGCCGATTCCGGCGCGGGCGATCGCGGCCTCGATGGCGGCGGTGCCGAGCACATGGGCGGGAACCGAACCGAAAGCCCCGTTGAAGCTGCCAACCGGCGTGCGGGCGGCGGATACGATGACGATGTCGTCCATTTGTCTGCTCCCCAAGGCGGGTCTGCCCGCACGGACCAAGATTTAGGCGCTCGCCCGCACCCAGTCCAGCAGCGGCGCCCAGAGTTCCGTCTGCGCCCGGGCGCCGGCCGCCATGCCGATATGCCCGGCACGCGGCTCATGCAGCACCGCCCCCGGAATCAGCGCGGCGAGCGGGCGGGCGGTCTCGGGCGGCACGATCCGGTCGCGCCCCGGCACGGCGACGAAGGCCGGCACGGCCAGCGCCGCCGGATCGACGGCGAGCCCCGCAACCCGCCAGGCGCCGTTGCCCGGCGTGTTGGCGCCGTACCAGCCGGCCAGGCACTCGCGCGCCACGGGGGCGGCCAGCGGCACGCCGTCATTCAGCCAGTCCTCCAGCGCCACGAACATGCGCGCCCGCTCGCTGTCCGGGTCAGCGGTGCCGAAATCGCGATATTTCTCCGCGATGCCGTCCGGGTCGAGCATGGCGAACAGCATTTGCAGCGCGTCGATCGGCAGCGTCCTGGAGAAGGCGAAGGCCGGCTCGAACATCGGCAGCAGCCGGGCCAGGGAGGTCGCGGTCTCGGCGTCGCCGGCATGGAAATCCCAGGGTGTGGCGAGCAGCGCCAGCGCGCACACCCGGTCTGGCCGGCGCAGCGCCGCGGCCAGCGTCAGCAGCCCGCCCATGCAGTAGCCGGCCAGCACCACCGGCCCGCCCGCCGCGACCAGCGCGCGCTCCAGCCGGCCGGCGATGTAGTCGGTCAGCGTGAAGCCGCGCTCCGTCTCGCCCGGCCAGCCCCAGTCCAGCAGCAGCACCCGCAGCCCCTGCCCGGCCAGGAACCGCATCATCGAGCGGCCGGGTGCCAGGTCGAGCACATGGGCGCGGTTGACCAGGCTGGGCACGAACAGGACGGTGGGCCCCGCGGTCGAGTATTCCAGCAGCCGGCTGCCGCCCTCCGCCCAGATCGCCGGCGGGTCGGCCAGGGTGCGGCGCCAGGGGTGACGGCGATAGGCGGCGATGCCGGCGATCAGCGCGCGGTCATGGGCGAGGGACTCCGCCAGCGGCGGCGTCTCCGCCCCGTCGGCGCTCCAGCTCGGCGAGCCGTTGTTCAAGCTCTGCCACGCGGCGAGCGAGCCGCTCGATTTCAGCATCGCGCGCGTCAGGTGCAGCAGCAGCGGGCGCGGGCCGCGGCGCAGCAGCGGGCCCGGCGCCTCGTTCATGCCCGCGCTCCAGCGGCCGCAGGGCCGCCTGCGCGGCCCCGGCCCAGAGCGCCAGCGCGCTCTGCCAGCTCTCCTGCGCCTCGCGGTCCATCGCGGTCGCGGCCAACTCGCTCTGCCACAGCGTCACCCAATCCTGCGCCAGGGCGGCGAATTCGCCCATCGGGTCGGGTGGCGGGGCACCGGGCTCGGTCATCGATCATCAGCTCTCCTGCTGGCCGGAAGCATAGAGCATCCCCCGGCCGGGCGGAATCGCGCCGCGCATGATGTTTTGGATGTTGCGGCGCGTCATGATAGGCTTCGCAATGTAACCCGTATGGGGGTCTGATGTCGCAGGCAAAGCAGCCAGAGCATGGCGGTCCCGAGGGCAAGGCGGCCGAGCTTCCGCCCGTGGTGGTCAAGAAATACGCCAACCGGCGATTGTACAACACCGAAAGCTCCAGCTACATCACGCTCGATACGCTGGCCGAGATGGTGCGCGGCGGGCGCAATTTCGTGGTTTACGACGCCAAGACCGGCGAGGACATTACCCGCTCGGTGCTGACGCAGATCATCGTCGAGGAGGAAAGCAAGGGCCGCGCCCTGCTGCCCACCGGCTTTCTGCGCCAGCTCATCGGCTTCTACGGCGACTCCCTGCAAGGTTTGGTGCCGAACTATCTCGAACAGGCGCTGGCCAGCTTCTCCCAGCAGCAGGCGCAGATGCGCGAGGCGATGAAGCAGACCATGGGCAATTTTTTCCCCTTCGGCGTGGAGGAGATCAGCCGCCAGAACACCGCCATGCTGGAACGGGCGATGAGCCTGTTCACCCCCTTCGTCCAGCCCGGCGCCGCCGCCAAGACCGCCGAGCAGAGCGAGATCGAGGCGCTGCGCGCCGAGGTGGATGCGCTGCGGGCCGAACTCGGCAAGCCGGCCAGACCCGCCCGATGAGCGGGGGCCGCCGATGAACGCCGCGGCCTGGCCACAGGCCGGCGGCACCTTCCGCCTGGGCGATCTGGCGGTCGAGCGCGGCGGCGTCATCGCCGATGCCCATCTGGTCTGGCAGACGCACGGCACGCTGAACGCCGCGCGCGACAACGTCATCCTCTACCCGTGCAGCTACACCGCCCAGCACGCCGACATGGCCTGGCTGATCGGGCCGGACGGCATCCTCGACCCGACGCGCTGGTTCATCGTCATTCCCGACATGTTCTCCAACGGCCTGTCCAGCGGCGCCGCCGAGACGCCCGACTACCCGGCCGTGGTCACCTCGCGCGACAACGTGCTGGCCCAGCGCCGGCTGCTCGCCGAGCAGTTCGCCATCACCCGCCTCGCCGCGGTCTACGGTTTCTCGATGGGCGCGCAGCAGGCCTATCACTGGGCCGCCCTGTTCCCCGAGGCGGTGGAGCGCGCCATCGTGGTCTGCGGCAGCGCCCGCACCGCCACCCACAACAGGATCTTTCTCTCGAGCCTGTTGCGCACCCTGGAAGCCGCCCCCGAGCATCTCGGCGGCGGCCGGTTTTCCCACGAGCCGCGCGCCGCCCTGCGCGCCTTCGCCCATATCTACGCCAGCTGGGCGCTGAGCCAGGATTTCTATCGCGCCGGCCTGCACCTGACCGCCCTCGGCGCGCCCGACCTGGACACCTTCCTGCGCACCGACTGGGAGGAGCGCTACCACGCCCGCCGCGCGGCCAATCTCTACGCCCAGCTCGTTACCTGGTTCCACGGCGACATCAGCGCCAACCCGCTCTATGGCGACGATCTGGTGGCGGCACTGCAGGCCATCCGCGCGCGGGTGCTGCTGATGCCGGGCCGCACCGATCTCTATTTCCCGGTCGCCGACAACGCCGCCGAAATCGCCCATCTGCGCCATGCCGAACTGCGCCCGATCCCCAGCGTCTGGGGTCACCGCGCCGGCAATCCCACCGCCTCGCCTGAGGATTTCCGGTTTCTCAAATCCGCCGTTCGCGACTGGCTGGACCGGTAGCCGCCCGTCAGGCGCGAAGCGGCAGGGCCGCGAGAATGGTCCGCACGATCGCGGCCGGCGGCGCGTCGATGTCGAACGCCAGCGCCGGCTCCTCGGCCGCCGGCGCCTCCAGCGCCGCGAACTGGCTGTCGAGCAGGCCGGGCGGCATGAAATGCCCGCGCCGCTCGGCCAGGCGCGCGGCGATGAGCGCCTTGCTGCCGCGCAGATGGATGAAGCTCGTATCGCCCTGCCCGTCGGCCAGCGCCTCCCGATAAGCCCGCTTCAGCGCCGAGCAGGTGATGATGCCCGAGCGCCCCTCCGCCCGCCATTGCGCAAGCCGTGCGGCGATCGCGGCAAGCCACGGCCAGCGATCGGCATCGCTCAGCGGCTCCCCCCCGGCCATCTTGGCGACGTTGGCCGGCGGATGCAGATCATCGCCATCCTGCCACACCCAGCCAAGCTCGGCGGCAAGCATCCGTGCCACGGTGGTCTTGCCCGAGCCGCTGACGCCCATGACGACGAGCATCGTCATCCACCGGGCTTCTCGACATGGCCGCCGAAGCCCTTGCGCATGGCCGAGAGCATCTTCTCGGCAAAGGTATGCTCCTGGCGCGAGCGGAAGCGGGTGAACAGGGCGGCCGCCAGCACATCCGCCGGCACCGCCTCCTCGATCGCCGCCTCGATGGTCCAGCGCCCCTCGCCGGAATCCTCGACATGGCCGGAGAAGCCCTCGAGCGCCGGATCGGCCGCCAGCGCCTCGGCCGAGAGATCGAGCAGCCAGGACGTCACCACGCTGCCGCGCCGCCAGACCTCGGCGATATCGGCGGGGTCGAGCACGAAGCGCTCGGCCTCGGGCAGCGCCTGGCTGGCGCGGTTGCGCAGGATGTCGAAGCCTTCCGCCATCGCCTGCATCATGCCGTATTCGATGCCGTTATGGATCATCTTGACGAAATGGCCGGAGCCGGAGGGCCCGGTGTGCAGATAGCCCTGCGCCACGCGCGGATCCCGCCCCTCGCGCCCGCGCGTCGGTGCGATGGTGCCGGCACCCGGCGCCAGGGCGGCGAAGATGGGGTCGAGAAACTCGAACGCATCACGTGCTCCGCCGACCATCAGGCAGTAGCCGCGCTCCAGCCCCCACACGCCGCCCGAGGTGCCCACATCCATGTAGCGCACGCCGCGCCCGGCAAGCGCCCTGGCGCGGCGCACATCGTCCTTGAAATTGCTGTTGCCGCCATCGATGAGAATGTCGTCCGCCGCCAGCAACGCGCCGAGTGTGGCGACCGCCGCCTCGGTGGCGCCGCCGGAGGGCAGCATCACCCACACCGCGCGCGGCCGCTGGTCGAGCAGTTCGACGATGTCGGCGAGCGAGCCCGCCGGCCGCGCCCCCTCCAGCGCCAGCTTCTTCACCGCCGCCGGATCGGCGTCATAGACCACGCAGGAATGTCCGGCGCGCATCAGCCGGCGGACGATGTTGCCGCCCATGCGCCCAAGCCCGACCATGCCAAGTTGCATCGCACGCCCCCTTATTGCGCGAGGCAGGCCAGCCCGCCATCGACGGGCAGACACACGCCGGTGATGTAGCTGGCATCGTCCGAGGCGAGGAACGCCGCGGCCCGCGCCACGTCCCACGCATCGCCCATGCGGCCCATCGGACTCATCGCATCCCGCGCCGCCAGCATGGCCGCGGTGTCGGCATACTGGCCGGAAATCTGGCTGTGGATCAGCGGCGTGTTCATCACGCCGGGCATGACGACGTTGGCGCGGATGCCGTCCTTGGCATGACGCACCGCCAGCGCGCGGGTGAAATGATTGAGCCCCGCCTTCGAGGCATAGTACGAAAAATACGGATAGGCATTGATCACCGCGCCGGCGAGCGAGGAGATATTGACGATGGCGCCGCGGTGCTGGCGCTGCATCACCGGCACGACCGCGCGGCAGGTGAGAAAGACGCTGGTGAGGTTGACGTCCATCACCCGGTGCCACGCCTCCTCGGTGACGGTGGCGAGATCGCCCATGTCGGTGATGCCGACATTGTTGTGCAGGATGTCGATGGCCCCGAAGCGCGCCAGCGTCTCGCCGACGATCCTCTCCACATCGGCCGCGTTCGTCACATCGCCGGTCAGCGCGAGCGCCTCGCCGCCCTCGCCGCGGATGATCGAGGCGGTCTCCTCGGCGGCCTCGCCCCGCAGATCGACGGCGACGACACCCGCCCCCTCGCGCGCATACTGCACCGCCGCCGCCTTGCCGTTGCCCCAGCCCGGGCCGGAGGAGCCGGCGCCGATCACCAGGGCGATCCGCCCCTTCAGCCGCATGGCCGATCTTGTCTCAGGCAACGCGATCTCCCTTCTTCACCTGCACGGCGCGGTTGTCCACTCCGGGCAGCATCTTCGCCGGATCGCGCGTCACCACCAGATCGATGATGCTCGGCCCGTCATGGGACAGGCCGGCCGCGAGTGCCGCCGCCAGATCGCCCGGGTGCTCGACGCGGATGGCATGCACGCTCAGCGCCTGGCCGACAGTGGCGTAATTGGTCTCGGCCAGGTCCGAGGCATGATAGGCGCCCTGGCCGTACAGCAAATGCTGCAACGCCTTCACGTAGCCGCTGGCGGCATTGTTGACGACGACGATGGTGAAGGCGAGCTTCATCCGCCGCGCCGTCTCGATCTCGCCGAGCATCATGTTGAAGCCGCCATCGCCGGTCAGGCTCACCACCTTGCGGCCGGGTGCGGCGAGCGCCGCGCCGATCGCCCCTGGCAGGCCGTAGCCGATGGAGGCGAAACCCCGATCGGGCACGAAGCACCGCCCCGGCGCCTTGGTGTCGAACAGCAGCCCGCCCCAATGGGCGGCGAACCCGCCATCGGCCACCAGAATGCCGTCCACCGGCATGATGACGTTCAGCTCATGCATCAGCCGCGCCATGCTGACCGGCGTCTCGTCGGAGGTCAGCCGCGGCGCCACCTCGGCGCGCCAGCCCGCCATCGCCTTGGCGATCGCGTCGGCATGGGCCTGCTGGCGGGTGTGGATGGCCTTGGCCTGCGGCGCCAGCAGGGCGTGCAGCTCGGCAATGGTGTCGCGCGCGTCGCCCCACAGGCACAGCTCGGGCTCGGCGGTGCGGCCGAATTCCTCGGCGACGATGTCGATGTGGATGATGCGCTTGCCGGCGGGCGGCACGGTGAAACGCTTAGTGGCGATTTCCCCGAGCTTGCAGCCCAGCACGACGATGAGGTCGGCCTCGGCGATCACGTTGTTGGCGATCCGGTCATAGCGGCCGAACAGCCCCGCGCTGAGCGTATCCGTGCAGGCGATGGCGCCCTTGCCGGTCATGGTGTGGGCGACCGGCAGGTTGATGGCATGGGCGAAATCCGCCAGTGTCGCCGCCGCCCCGCTGATATGCACGCCGCCGCCGGCCAGCAGGATCGGCGTCCGCGCCGCCGCGATCAGGGCCGCCGCGCGCGCGAGTGCCGCCGCGTCCGGCCGGCAGCGCAACGAGGGTGCGCCCTCACAGGCGGCATCGGCGCGGAAAGCATCCGCCTCGAAGCCATGCGTCGCGTGGCAGACATCCTCCGGCACATCGACCACCACCGGGCCGGGCCGGCCGGAAGTGGCAACACGGAACGCGCGGCGCATCAGCTCGGGGATGCGCGCGGCGGATTCGATGCGGATCAGCTCCTTGCAGGCCGGGCGCAGGATGTCGATCTGCCGCGCCTCCTGCGTCATGTTCTTCCACGCATGCTCCCGGTGCGCGTCGCCCACCAGCACGACGAGCGGCGAGCCGGCATTCAACGCCTCCACCAGGCCGGTCACGAGATTGGTCGCCCCCGGCCCGAGCGTGGCGTCGCACAGCCCGACGCGGCCGCTGATCTTGGCATAGGCGTCGGCGATGAAGATCGCCGCCCGCTCATCGTTGATGAGGTGATGCGCGAGATCGAGCCGGCGCGCGGCGTCGTAGAAGGGCAGGAGCTGGAAGCCGCCCATACCGAACATCGCCCCGCCATGATAGGCCTGGATCATCCGCGCCAGGGCTTCGCCGCCGGTCATTTCGTTGGAGGGTCGCGCGCTCGTGCTCATCGGATCAGGACCTCATCATCTGGCGAATGGCGGCGGCGATCATCGGCGCGGTGACCCGCACCGCATCCTCCACCGGCGGCGCGTATCCCACCGGCGCGCGCGGCGCGCCCAGCCGGCGCACCGGAACGCCCAGCGTCTCGGCAACGCTCGCCGCGATCTCGGCGCCGAAGCCGCCCACCGTCACCGCCTCATGCGCCACCAGCAACCGTCGGGTTTTCGCGGCACTTTTCAGCACCGCCGCCTTGTCCCACGGCCACAGCGTGCGCAGGTCGAGCAGCTCGACGGCGATGCCCTCGCCCGCCAGCGTCGCGGCCGCCTCGGCGCAGGCATGCACCTGGGCGGACCATGACACGAGGGTGACGTCACCGCCTTCGCGCACCATCCGCGCGACGCCGAAGGGTGTCGTGTAGCTCCCCTCCGGAACCTCGTCCTCCAGCGGCCAGAGGTTCTTGTGCTCCATCCGCACCACCGGATCATCGCAGCGTATCGCGCTCGCCAGCAGCCCCTTGGCGTCCGCCGGCGTCGCCGGGCAGGCGACGACGAGGCCCGGGATATGCGCGTACCACGCCTCCAGCGATTGCGAATGCTGGGCGGCCGAGCTGCGCCACATGCCGATCGGCTCGCGCACCACCAGCGGCACGCGGCTCTGCCCGCCGAACATGAAGCGCGCCTTGGCCGCCTGGTTCACCAGTTCATCGACGGCGCAGAGCGCGAAATCGGAGAAGCGCATCTCCACCACCGGGCGCGTGCCCATCATCGCCGCCCCCACGGCCGCCCCCATGATCGCCGCCTCGCTGATCGGCGCATCGGAAATTCGCGCCGGCCCGAACTCATCGACCAGCGCACGATACTGGCCGAACACCCCGCCGCGGCCGAGATCCTCGCCCACCGCCCACACCGTCGGGTCGCGCCGCATCTCCTCGGCCAA
>JAGXAV010000347.1 GCA_018971455.1 Rhodospirillales bacterium | reverse complement strand
CCCGCACCAGCACGGACTGCAACCCCTGCACCGCCCCGATATTGGTGAGCAGGACCGGCAGGTCGCGCCGGGTCGCCGCTGTCGCGGTGACGGGAATGGCCGGGCCGGCCGGCGGGGCGGATTGCGCGCGTGCGGCGGTGGATGGCGCCAGACCGGCAATCGTGGCGGCCAGCCCGGCCACGGCGATCCCAGCCACAGCCATGCCGGCCCATCGTGCCGAACACCTTACCGTCATTCCAACCTCGCCCTCGCGGGCCGGCGCCGCGCCGACCGCCCGTTCTGGTGCCTTGAAACCGCACATCGGCGGCGCGCGCGCGCCCCGCCCGAGGAGTCAGTTTCGCGCAATCACCGGCCGGGCACCAGCCGGGATTTCGCCCCGGCCGGTTACGGTCAGTCCACGATTCCCAGGCGATCGCGGAAGCGGTGGGCGAGATGGGCCCCGTCGCGGGGCGGAAGATGGCGGGGCACCTCGCCGCCGGCGATGTGCACCACGGCGAACATCGCCTCGCCGCGCAACCGCGGCCGCAGAGCGGCGACACCCGCCATGTCGCGAACCTCGCAGGTGGTCGCCCAGCCGCAGCCGGCGGCGATGGCAGCCAGGTCGGCGCCCAGCGCGGTATGGCTGCGCTGCTGCCCGGTCTCGCCGAACTGGCCGTTGTCGAGCACGGCGATGGACAGGTTGGCCGGCTTGAGGGCGGCGATGGTGGCCAGCGAGCCGAGGCCCATCAGCATCTCGCCATCGCCGGTCAGCACCAGCACGCGCCGTGCCGGCTGGGCCAGGGCCATGCCGAGGCCGATCATCGCGGCCCCGCCCATGGCGCCCCAGAGATAGAAATTGAGGTCGCGATCGCCGGCGGCGCCGGCATCGTAGGTACTCGAGCCGAGGCCGGTGACGACCAGCAGCTCGCCGCCGGGCGTGTCGGCGGCATCGCGCAGCAATTCGGCCACAACGGCCCGACGGTCCAGCGCCATCACTTCACCCATACCTTTGCGCCAATCAGCCGCTGCGAGAGCAGCACGGCCACCGGAATGCAGCTGTCGAAGGCCAGCCGCGCGCTGGCGGCCACCAGCTCGACCACCTCCTCGGCGTGGTCCGCCCGGCGCAC
Source organism: Rhodospirillales bacterium (assembly GCA_018971455.1). GTDB lineage: Bacteria > Pseudomonadota > Alphaproteobacteria > Acetobacterales > Acetobacteraceae > REEB85. Next base: position 2,225 of record JAGXAV010000347.1, on the reverse strand, counting down.
ATGCACGCCGGCGGCCTTCAGCACCGCCTCCGTGGCGCTGCCCATCGGCACCTGCCAGGGGTTGAACTCGCTCCACTCGCCCCGCATCGTCACGATGGTGAAGAACGGCATGCGGCAGTTGATCGGCAGCGACAGCATGTTGATGCAGTTGCCGACGCCGGAGGACTGCATGAGCAGCGCCGCGCGCTGCCCGCCGAGCCAGGCGCCGGCGGCGAGCGCGATGCCTTCCTCCTCGGTGGTCAGCACGATCGCGGCCATCTCGGGGTCGGCATGCGCCGCCTCGATCAGATGGGCGTGGCCGGCATCGGGCACATAGCCGATCTGGGTGATGCGGGCGGCTTTCAGCGCGGCGTAGACGGCCGGCTGCCAGGTCGTTCGGTCCATGGTCCCTCCGTGGTCGGGGCGCATCGTGCAAGCGGACGGGGCCGAGGGCAAATCGGGCGCGCCGGCGCCGAACCCGGCGGCAGGCGCCGCGGGCGGACGGGGCGGTAGCGCCGCATGGGTCCGGAACAATGTCGTTGGCAAGCGGATTGATCCAGGTCAATGCCGTCCGCCCGGCGCCCGCCCACGCCTGCGCGCAGGCGCCCGGCCTGCCGCTGGGCCGGGCAGGGAGTGACGCGGCCATGGACGCCGACGAAGTGCCGCTTGCGATGATCGACGAAGCCGCCATCGCCGACGCCCCGCTGCGCCGCGATCCGTACGACTTCGCCTTCGTGGAGCAGGCGATCCCCGCGACGTTGAAGGACGCGATCCTGGAGCATGCCCCGCGCATCCCGGACCGCGGGAGCTACGGCCTGCCCGACCTGCGCTACGGCCCGCGCTTCGGCGCGGTGGTCCGCGACCTGCTGAGCCCGCGCTTCCGCCGCCTGGTGGAGCGCAAGTTCGACATGGACCTGAGCCCGTATCCCCCGGTCATCGTGATGATGGGCAACACCACGGGACACTACAACGAAGGCCACGCGCACCCGGATTCGAAGCACAAGATCGTGACGGTGCTGCTCGGCTTCTCCCGCGCCTGGCCGTACGAGCGCGGCCGGCTGCGGGTGCTGCGCAGCGCCGACCGGGAGGACTACGCGTTCGAGTTCGCCCCGGAGTTCGGGCGGATGCTGATGTTCCGCGTGGGCGACCATTCCTGGCACGGCTTCCTGCCGCAGAAGGGCCAGCGGATGAGCCTGCAGCTCTGCTACGCCGATTCCGCCTGGTACGTGCGGAGCGAGTATTGGCGCCACAGCATCAGCGCCTTCGCCAAATCGGTGCCGGTGCTGCGGAAACTGATCGAATACGCGCCGCGCTGAGCGGCAGGGGGTCCCGCATGCACTATCCGCCGGTCACCGCGCCCGAGACCATCGCCGCCCATTTCTCCGCCGCGCTGCGCGCCGCCCGCCGGGACGACTGGCCGTACCGGCACTGGAAGCTGACCGACGTGCTGCCGGAGGCGGTGTGCACCGCGCTGCTGGCGATGCCGATCGTGCCGCCGATGCTGGGCCCGACCGACGGCACCCGCAACAGCTACAACGACCGCCGCTGCTTCATCACCCCGGCGATGCGGCGGGACTACGCGGTGTGCGCCGGGCTGACCGACGCGCTGCAGCGCCCCGACGTAGCGCGGCTGCTGGCCGAGACCTGCGCCATCCCGGCCGAGGGCAGCTACCTGCGGATGGAATACATGCAGGACACCGACGGTGCCTGGCTGGAGCCGCACCGGGACATTCCCGAAAAGCTGTTCTCGATGGTGATCTATCTGTGCACCGGGCCGGAGGCGGCCGAGTGGGGCACCGACATCTACGACGCCGACCGGCGCTGGGTGGGGCGGTCGGCGGCGGAATTCGATTCCGCCGTGATCTTCGTGCCCGGGCCGGCGACGTGGCACGGGTTCGAGAAACGGTCGATCATCGGGGTGCGGCGGCTGATGGAGATCAACTACGTGCGGGCGGACTGGCGGGACCGGGAGCAACTGGCCGATCCGGAGAGGGGGATACGGGTGGGGTAGGGGGATCGCCTTGGGGCGGGCTTCCGGGGCGAGTCGGAGACGACAGCATAGCGCGGGCACGCCGCCGCTTGCCTCGTCGCCGATGGTGGGTCGACTGAAAGTCGGGGACCGGTGAAGAGGTCCTACAGCCGGGTTCGACCCAACTTGGACAAAGCCTGCCCCAATAGCCGATTCCGGAAACGGACGTTCCGCGACGCCGATGTCCGACGGCTGTGCGCCGATTGTGTTGAAAAAG